>JBDTFI010000170.1:0-7693 GCA_039938035.1 Acetobacteraceae bacterium
CGCGCACGCACGGCCGCATCGCACGCGGACAACGGCTGAATGCGCGCGTACCGCATGGTCATTGGAGAACAATGACATTTCTCGCCGCGCTGCGATCCGATCGACGCGCCCTGCATGCTCGATCGCCCAGTAAACGGCGCCAACTTCCACGCCTATGTCGAGCAGTTCCTCGCTCCGACGCTCGCTCGCGGGGATATCGTGGTGATGGATAATCTCGGCTCTCACAAGAGCAACGCCGTCCGTCGCGCCATCCGCGCGGTTGGCGCGAAGCTGTTCTTCCTGCCGCCGTACAGCCCCGACCTCAACCCGATCGAGCAGATGTTCGCCAAGCTCAAAACACTGCTGCGAAAAGCCGCCGAACGCACCGTCACCACCACCTGGCAGCGCATCGGAAAATTGCTCGATGAGTTCACCCCAACTGAGTGCGCCAACTACGTCCGAAACGCCGGGTACGCTTCAACCTGATACGGACCATGCTCTAGAAGCGCGTGATGCCGACGTCGTTCCAGGCGATGCCGCAGAAGCCGCTCGCGGTTTCGAAGATGAGGTAACGCTGCGCTGTCTGATCCACGACATGGCCCTCGTATTTCCGGCGACCCGCGCTTCACCCTCGCAGTGACGCCCCCAGCCGATCCAGTAGGAACCCGGTGCCTTGCTCGCGCGAGCCGGCATCGTCGTAGCCGTCGAGGAAGGCACCCTGCTCGGTGACCACCAGCCGGGTCTGCGCCCCCGCCGCCTTCAGTTCGATCGTCGCCAGGGAGACGGAGATCTTCCGGTCGTCGAGGTGCATCTCGTAGCCGTAGACGAGCCGCTCGTTCGCCACCACGTCGTAATAGATCGCATCGAACGTCGAGACCGTGCCGCTCGCCCAGCGTCCCTTCACGCGCTCCCGTCCGCCGGGGCGGACGTCCATCTCGCGCTCCAGCACCACATAGCCGTCGCCGCCCTCGAACCAGCGCGCCTTGGCCGCATGGTCCGACAGCGCGTGAAACACCGCCGCCGGCGAGGCGGCATAGGTGCGCTCCAGCCGGAAGATGGCGTGCACGACGGAGCGACCCTCGGAGGCTTGGCGCATGCGCGCGACCTCTTTTTCCAGCTTGTCGAGCGTGGTGCGCCAGCCCTCCGCCGCCCCTTCGACGGCGAACCGGAAGCTCTCGTCGAAGATCTCGTACGCCTGGCGCACGGTCATCCGCGTCCCGCCGGCGTCGTCCTCGAAGATGACGGTGGTGTGGGCGGTGAATTTCGGCGCGTCCGCGTCGCCGAGCCCGGTGGTAAGCACCAGCCGCTCGGGCGGAACGATCTCGATGTAGCGTCCCCGCGACCAGAAATCCTGCCCGTCGGGGGAGCGCATGCAGACGGCGCAGACGCCGCCCGGACGGAAGTCGATCTCGGCGTCGGGCACGGTGTAGCCCTCGGGGCAGAACCACCGCTTCATGTGCTCGGCCGTGCTCCACGCCTTGAACACCAGCAGCCGCGGCGCCGGGAAAATGCGGGTGATCACCAGGGGCGCGGGCGTGATGCCGGGTTTGGTGTCATTTGTCGGGGCCATCGCCGTCTCCATTGGCTTGCAGTTGTTGAAGATAGGCGCCCAGCCGGTCGAGCCTTCGCTCCCACTCGGCTCGGCGGGCGTTGATCCACTGTTCCGCGAGGCTGAGCGCCTGCGGTTCGACCCGGCAGGTCCTGACCCGCCCGATCTTTTCCGAGCGAATGAGGCCGCTGTTTTCCAGCACCGCCAGATGCTGCATCACCGCCGGCAGCGACATCGCGAGCGGGCGGGCCAGCTCGCTGACCGAGGCCGGGCCCCGCGCCAGCCGCTCCACCACCGCCCGCCGCGTGGGATCGGCCAGCGCCTGGAAGGCCAGGTCAAGGGGGGATGGATGGTTAAGCATATGCTTTAGTATAACGGGTCGAATAGAAAAGCAAGAGCTTTAGTTTCGCGAGCCCACGCGCGTGCTACACGAAGCCGAGTTGAAGGATCGTTGGCGATATGGGCACTCCCGGGGAAGCACGCGCGGAGCGGATCTGGCGCTGCCTGCATTGCCACGGCCCATTGACGCCGGACGCCGCCGGCCTGCGTTGCCCCGGCTGCGGCATGCGATATCCGGCGATCGCCGGAGTCCCTCTTCTCGTCGCCGAGCCGGCTGGGTATTTGCGCGCGGAGCGCGCTTCGCTCTCCTGGGCATCGCGCGACGCCGGACAGCGCAGGGACTGGCTCGATGGAACCGGGCGGGATGCGGGATTGCCCGATGTAACGCGCGATCGGTATCGTGACGTCTTGGACGCCGAGATCGCGCAGGCCGAGGCATTTCTCGCCCTGCTCGAACCGACCGAAGCGGCGCTCGAGGCGTTGGCCGAGGGCAGGGAAAAGTCGCCCGGCGCACGCCGCGCGGGTTGGAACTTCGAGACGCTGATTCCCTATCTGTTGCGCGACTGGACGAACACGTCCGAGCTTCAGGTCGTTAGTTCCAGGCTGGCCGGCGCGCTCAAGGAAGCCTTTCCGGATCCGTGCGGCAAATCGGTTGCCTTCGCCGGGTGCGGCGCCGGCGGATTGCTGGCCGAAATCGCGCCGGGTTTCGCGCGTGTCCTGGGATTTGATCTCAGCCTTCCCATGCTCGCGGCGGCGCGCCACCTGCTCGATGGGAAGAGCCTCGACCTCGCCCTGCCCCGCGCCATGAACGGGCTGGGGCGCGTCTCGCTGCGCAAGCGTGACCCGACGGCCAACGCGCATGCCGAGGTGCTGGCCATGGACGCCCTCGATACGGCCTTCGCCGATGGCTCGATCGACTGCGTCATCACCGTGTTCCTGACCGATATCATGGCCCATCCACGAAGACTCGCCGACGAGATACACCGGGTCCTTTCCGCCGACGGCGTCTGGATCAACTACGGACCATCCGGGAGTTTGAAATCGCTCTGGCGTTTCGATCAAACGGAGGCGACGGCGTTTTTCGCGGCGGCGGGGTTCACCGTCTCCCAGGCCGAGGCGTATCGCACGACGAATCTCGATATCAGCCGCGACTATCCTTCGGAGAGCGCGCGAAACCTGATGTGCTACCTGACGTGGGGACGAAAAACCGCGCAGGGCGCGGAAATTTCGCGCCTGGCGACGCCGGACACGGCGAGGCTCGCGGAGATCATTCCGCAACACTTTCCCGACGCCAGATTGACCCATCGCCTCGGCGCGGAGGAGCCGCGCCAAATCCTCTTCGCCCATGAGCGGGCCCCGGGGCGAGGGGAAAGCTTCGAGATCGGCAGACGAGCCGCCCGGATCATCGGACTCGTCGACGGGACCAGGACCGTGCGCGACATCGCGGAGCTGCTCCAGCGGAGTACGCCGGCGCAACCGGCCGACGAAACGCTTCGTGCCTTCGCCCGCTATTTCGATCAGGAATTGCTGAGTTGGCGCGAGCCGGGTTGATAAAGTCGGGGAGTGCCGTCGATCGATGATCAGAGCCGCTGGTCGTGCCCTGGCCAGTGCTGGCCAGCTTCTGGAACGATCTCGACGTGGCCAATCGGAGGCGAGGCGATCTTCGTGTATCCGGTCGCGCTTGATGACGGGTCTGTCGCGGACACACGCATGAGCACCAGGTCCGGATTCGCCACGGAGGCGAACGTGCTGATGGAGCTCGACGCGTGGACAAGAACATCGCAGTACGAGAGAAGAATCGTGTCAGTCAGGACGTCCACGGCGTCGACAATCGACAATTGGTTCCAATCGCGGAAATGGACCTCCCCCAGATCGGCTGTAGTACGTTGCACTTGATCCTGTAGAACCAGCCTGGAGCCGAACGTATCCTTGAATACAGTGACTGCTTCCGCATCATCGGTGGCGAGAAAAATGACGTGATCTGGTCTCCCTTGTATCTTGAGTATCAGTTGAACAGTCATGACGAAATCCTGGAGTGAGGGAACCTTGCCGTCATGCTGCAAATCGGCAACCCTGACATTCCCGACGCGGCGATGGACGCCGATGCGGAAACACCCGGTTGGGAACCGCTGGCAGGTGTGGCGCACGCGCTCCCGCACTTGCTCGTTGCTGATCCGGAGCCACTTGGACACGGTGGCGTGGTAGGCGCGCCGGTGCCTTGCCAATGATCGTCCTCGCAGACGGTCTTTGCCGGTGCCCCAGAACGCGAAGTCGATTGAATGCTCCACTCGATGTGCGGTTTTTGGCAATCTGGGCCCGATCGCCAAGAACAATTGAGCCCAGACGTCATCACCGCCCCCCCCATATCGAAATCCTTGTTCGGCGCCAGTGAGCACCCAGTCCACATAAACGCGGGCGTCCGGTCGAACTCGGTGGAGTACCTCGATAACGTGCAGTAGATTGGCGAGCAGCCCTTCGGTCGGACGACGTGGAATCCGCACGGTCCGAGCAAACCCCAGCGCTAAACTACGAAAGAACACATCACGAGCCGTGAGCATTTTCAGCTTGAGCAATTCCCGGCGACGAAACGGCCTCCGGTGTCGGAGACGGACGCCGCCGCTTTCGTCGGGACCATAGAAGGATCGCGCAAAGCGGGCAGGCGAGATGATCCATGCGCGTCCCGCATCATGCCCAGCCTGAGCGATCGCGAAAAACGCGCATCGGACTTCGGTCAACGGGTGGAGGAACAGGCTCGGAAAGCGCGGCAACCCAACCTCGCGTGCAGGTGTGGGCAGTTTAGGATGCGATTGAGGCCTGTGGCCATATGCCAGCGTCAGTTTCCATCCGCCCGCTCAACCCCTCTCCACTGGCGGCCCACTGACCGCGTCGACATACCGGCGCACCGACGCCTCCATCACCGCCTTGCCGCCGCCGCCGATCACGCGATCCCACCACGCGCCATAGATCGGCTCGAACGGAAACGGCGCCAGCACCTTGGCGATGTGGCGCACGCTCGACGCATCGAGCGGGATCAAGTCGGGGTAGCTGCGCATGAAGCTGACCTTCCTGTCCGGCCCGACCTGCACGACGTCGCCCGACAGCAGCGCGCCCGCCCCGTTCGCGCCCCGCGCCCAATGCAGCACCGTCGCCCCCGCGAAGTGGCCGCCGCAGCGGATCAGCGTGGCGCCCGGGGCGATCGCGTGCGTCTCCCCGGTCCAGAAGCGGACGCACGGATCGGGTCGCACCACCCATTGCCGGTCCGCAGCGTGCAGGAACACCGGCGCGTCGAAGGCGTGGCTCCACTCCACCATCGCGGCATAGTAGTGCGGATGCGAAATCGCGATCGCCGCCAGACCGCCCAGCGCGCGGACGATCGCGATCGTCGCCGGATCGAGCAGGCTGATGCAGTCCCACAGCACGTTCCCGCCCGGCAGGCGCAGCAGCAGCGCGCGCTGGCCGATGGCGAAGGCGGGCACCGTGCCGACACCGAGCAGCCCCGGCTCGACCTCGCCCCACGCGTTGCGGTGGGTGCGCCGCAACGCGTCGAGCGTGGTCCAGGCCTGACCGAGCGGGTTCACGTATTGCCGCTCCTCCTGGCAGATCGCGCAGCCGGCCGGCGGCGCGTCGGCGCGCGGGTACTGGGTGCCGCAGGTGGTGCAGACGAAGGATGGCATGGCGTGGCTCTCGGCGTTGCGACCGCTGTTCAGGCGGGAATACGCCCGAACTGCCCGCTCTGGAAATCGACCATCGCCTGCCTGATCTCGTCTTGCGTGTTCATCACGAAGGGTCCGTGCATGACCACCGGTTCGTCGATCGGCTCGCCGCTCAGCATCAGCACCGACGCATCGGTGTCGGCTTGCAGGCCGACATCGCCGCCGTTTCGGTCGAGCAGGACGAACTGCCCCTCCCGCGCGACATCGCCGCCGTTCACGCGAACGGTGCCCTTCAAGACGACGACGGCGACCGTGTGGCCCTCGGGCAGGGTCAGCGATGTCGCGCCGCCCTGACGCAGCCGCACATCCCACACATCGATCGGCGTGAACGTGCGCGCCGGGCCGCGACGGCCCTCATATGTGCCGGCGATCACCCGCAACGTGCCCGCCTGATCCGGCAAGCCGATCGCGGGAATGTCGCGGTCGAGCAGCGTCTGATAGCCCGGCGCCGCGTTCTTGTCCTTGGCCGGAAGGTTGACCCAGAGCTGGATCATTTCGAGCGTCCCGCCCTTGCGGGTGAATGCCTCGGAGTGGAACTCCTCGTGCAGGATGCCGGAGGCGGCGGTCATCCATTGCACGTCGCCGGATCCGATGATGCCGCCGTTTCCGGTCGAATCGCGGTGCTCCACTTCGCCGCGATAGACGATAGTGACCGTCTCGAAACCGCGATGCGGGTGGACCCCCACGCCGCGCGGCGTCTTTGCCGGCGTGAACTCCGCCGGACCGGCATGGTCGAGCAGCAGGAACGGGCTGACATGCTGGCCGTGGCTGAAGTTCGAGAACATCGAGCGCACCGGAAAGCCGTCACCGACCCAATGCTGCCTGGGGCTGTCATAGACCCCGAGAACCTTCCTCATCCTGTGTCTCCGTGGCGAAGCCCGGAAGGGCCGTTGCGATGGCGAGGGAGATAGTGGCGGGACAAACCGGCCAGTAGCCCGCATAATCGGCCCAATGTGTCCTATCCAGGAGACAATGGCGGGACGATGCAGGACCTCAACGACCTCTATTTCTTCGTTCAGGTGGGGGACAACAAGGGCTTCGCCGCTGCCGCCCGCGGCCTCGGGATGCCGCGATCACGCCTGAGTCGGCGCATCGGGCTGCTCGAGGAGCGCCTCGGCGTCCGCCTGATCCAGCGCTCGACGCGGCGTTTCGCGGTCACCGAGATCGGCCTCGAATACTACCGCCACTGCGTCGCAATGTTGGTCGAGGCCGGCGCCGCGCAGGAGGCCATCGATCGGGTGCGCGTGGAGCCGCAAGGCGTCGTGCGGGTCAGCTGCCCGTCCTCCATCCTCTATTTCCAGGTCGGAGAAATGATCGCCCGCTTCATGGCCGCGTGCCCGAAAGTGGAGGTGCATCTGGAGAGCACCAACCGGCGCGTCGACGTGATCCGCGAAGGGTTCGACATGGCGATCCGGGTGCGGTTCCCGCCACCGGAGGAAAGCGACCTCGTGATGAAGGTGCTCGCGCGCAGCCTCCAGCGTCTCGTCGCCAGCCCGGCCGTTCTCGTGGGATTATCGCATCCGCTGGTCCCCGCCGATCTCAGCGCCTTGTCGAGCATGGCGTGGGGACCGTTGCATCTGCCCCATGAATACCTCTCGGCGGGGACGCTGGTCGATGCGCTTCCCGACTGGGCGCCGCCGGCGGGTGTCATTCATGCCGTGTTTCCGTCCCGGCGCGGCCTGCTGCCGTCGGTGCGCGCGCTGCTGGATTTTCTCGCCGCGGAATACGCTGCCCTGTCGCGGGCCGAGGAGCGGGAATGACGGTGCGCGCTTCACGCGCGAACCGCTCGAGGACCGCGTCAAGCTCCGCCGTATCGGGCAAACGGATCCCGAACGGGTCTTCAAGCGTGCGCCGCAGTTCGGCCGCGCTGGTGAGCGAACGTCGTTCCGTCGTCCCGTTCAGGTGATGCACCGAGAACTGATTGTTGCGCAGCGCGTACCGGCGACCGGCGTCGGCTCGGCCCGCCATCAGCGAATGCAGGAACGGCGAACCGGGAAACGTCGAAAGATAGTAGTTGCTGACCTCGTAATCCGGCTGGAACTGTTCCTGCTGATCGAACCGGTAGAGCGACTTCCACGCGCCGTCGATCTTCGACTGCATCCGGAAGCCGTCG
>JBDTFI010000171.1:0-7011 GCA_039938035.1 Acetobacteraceae bacterium
TCGATGTCCGGCCGGCGCGCCCGCATTGCCGCCATCAGCCGCCCGCCCAGGATGTCGCCGCTCTGTGCGCCGGCGATCAGATAGAGCAGGGGCAAGTCTCAGCCAGGCCCTTCGGGGCCATACAGCACCGCTGGATCAACCTCCTGGCCCATGATCTCCACCAGCGCGCCGCCGCGCACCGCCCGGTAGAAGCAACTCCGCCGCCCAGTGTGGCAGGCGACCCCCTTCTGATCCATCAGCACCAGCAACGCATCGCCGTCGCAATCGACGCGCAGCTCCTTCAAATGCTGCACCTGCCCCGAAACCTCGCCTTTCCGCCACAACGCGCCGCGGGAGCGGCTGAAATAGCAGACCCGCCCCGTCTCGAGCGTCTCCGCCAGCGCGGCGCGGTTCATCCACGCCACCATCAACACCTCACTAGTGTCGTGCTGCTGCGCGATCGCGGCGACCAGTCCGTTCGGATCGAACCGCACCGCGTCCATTATCGCCGACGAGGGAGGGGCAGCCATTTCATCATTGCTCATGGGTGCTATACTCCGTTCACGCGAGAATCCGGAACTTCGTTGGGTTAATGACACGGAAATTGTCAGTTACCTGATCGCAGTATTCCCGCCAGTTTCCAGGCACCTCGTGACGCAGGAAGTTCAGCATGGCGGTGCTGAAATCCCTGAAGGTGGCGTGGCATTTGTTATGGGTGATATTCCTGTGCATCAGGCCCCATAACCGTTCGATTGGGTTGAGATGCGGGCAGTAGGCAGGCACGAAATGCAGCCGGATCCGGCGTCCCGGCCTCGCCAGCCAGGTCTGGACCAGCTTCGCGTGATGGTAGCGGGCATTGTCCAGGAAGACGTGGAGCAACCGCTTATCAGGGAACATCGCCTCGATCGCCATCAGCAGCATGATGGTGCTCACAGCGTCCACCGTCAGGACATCCTTCATGACGGTCTTGCCGGTCTCAAGGTCGATCGCCCCGTGGATATTCAGGCGATCTCGACCGCTGCTTTGTTCCACCGCGACGGGGATGTCTTTGGGGCCCCAGCAGCCGACCGGGCGTACCGTGTGGGTTGGGTGCGCGGCGTCGGCGAAGATCACGGATTCATCGCCAGGCATCTGGTTCAGCAGGGCGTCGTATTCCTTGATGAAGGCGGCTTGTTTCGCCGGGTCCAGCTTGCGTGAGATAGCTTTTGGCTTGCAGTGTCGCATGCCCAGGCGATGCAGCAGTGCGATCAGGCCGGAGCGGCTCTGGTATTCGATGCCGCATTCACGCGCGATCCAGGCGCCTACCTCGCGGGTGGTGCAGGGCAAGGTCGCGGTAACCCAGGCTTTGAGTTTATCCTGTTGTTCGCTCGTCAGCCGGCAGGCGCCCCCTTCGTATCCAAAGCCCGCCAGACCTTCGATGCCATCTTCCTGGTAGAGTTCGTACCAGGTCCGGATCGTATCATCGTCAAGCAACAGGACTTTGGCGATCGCCGCACAGCTCAGGCCGTCGTCAAGCAGCACCAGCGCATTGGCCCGCCGCGCCAGGCGGTGCTCGACCGAACCGTCCTGGGCCAATTCGATCAGGTCTTGCCGCGATGCGGGGTCAAGGAAGCCACGACGGATCATGCAGGGAACAGAATCGCGTCCAGGCGGATTCGCAAGGGGATTTTTCGGGTTCTCCGAGAGTCGGAGTATATCTTGGGGCACGCGCCTCCAGTGCCAACGGAGGATGGTGAAGAGGGTCCGTCATGCCAGTGATCGCCGCGGTCGAGGCCGCATCCGCCAGCCGCCGGCGCGCCAGCTCCAACGGCGCCGATTTCTGGTTCACCACTTTCATGGGGGGCAATCGCTATCGACCCGCCACCGAACCGCCGCCTGGCCCGGATGTGGTCTATCCGGTGGCGTTCCTCGTCGAGCAGGACCCTGATGTGACGGTGGGGGCGCACTTCCATCAGGCCGATCAGTTCCAGGTCGTGGTTCGCGGCGCCGGCCGGCTCGGCACGCACGAGGTCGGGCCGATCAGCGTCCATTTCGGCGCCGCCTTTTCGCCTTACGGACCGATCCGCGCGGGTGGCACCGGCTTGCACTACTTCACCCTCCGCAACGGCTGGGATCCGGGCGCGCGCTACATGCCCGGCGCGCGCGCCGAACTGCCCCGGCCACGCCACCATCGCACGGCGATCGCCGACCTTGTGCCGGCAACGGCGGAGACTGGCCGCGCGACGATCCTGGCGCCGGAGCCCGATGGCTTGGCGGCCTGGCGCTGGCGTCTGGCTGAGGGAACACGGCTCGACGGCCCGGAGCCCACCTCGGGACGTGGACAGTTCTGGCTCGTCCTCGATGGAACCCTTCTGCACGACGAGGCCATCGGGCAGTGGTCCTGCGCGTTCGTGCATCCCGACGAGCCCGCATTCCACGGCCTGGCGGGCGCGGGTGGCCTGGACATTCTCGCCCTCCAATTTCCTCTTCGCCTGCATTAGGAGCCGCCATGCGTGCCTTGGACGGGATTCGCGTCGTCTCGCTGGAGCATGCGGTGGCGGCTCCGCTGTGCACCCGCCACCTCGCCGACCTCGGTGCCGAAGTCGTCAAGATCGAGCGTCCGGGCGAAGGCGATTTCGCGCGAAGCTACGACAGCTTCGTGCACGGCATCTCCTCGTTCGTCGTCTGGCTCAATCGCGGCAAGCGCAGCGTCACGCTCGACATCAAGCAGCGGGCGGCGCGTGAAATCCTGGACCGGCTGATCGCGCGCGCCGACGTGCTGGTACAGAACCTCGCGCCGGGCGCCGCCGCGCGCCTTGGGCTGACCCATGCCGCGCTATCGCCCGGCAATCCGCGCCTCATCGTTTGCGACATCTCGGGCTACGGCGTGGGGGGGCCGTTCGGAGACAAGAAGGCGTACGATCTGCTGATCCAGGCCGAGTCCGGCCTCATCAGCGTGACCGGCACGCCCGAGCAGCCGTCACGCGTCGGCATCTCGGCCGCCGACATCGCCACCGGGATGTATGCGCAATCGGCCATCCTGGCCGCGCTGCTGCGCCGTGAGCGGAACGGGCAGGGCGCCAACGTCACCATCGCCATGCTCGACGCGCTGGCTGAATGGATGACGTATCCGATGTATCGCACCGTCTATGGCGACTCGCCGCTGCCGCGCCAGGCGCTGAACCACCCGGCGCTCGCGCCGTACGGCGCGCATCGTACCAAGGACGGCCAGGTGATCTTCGGTTTGCAGAACGAGCGTGAGTGGGCGGTCTTCTGCACCAAGGTCATGGGCCTGCCTGACTGGGCCACCGATCCGCGCTATTGCAACAACAGCGCCCGGCGTGAGCACCGCGAGGAGCTGACGGCGGAAATCGAGGCGTTCTTCACCGACAAAACCTCCCTCGACATCGTCGCGCTGCTTGACGCGGCGGGCATCGCCAACGGGCGGCTGAACGACACACGGGATCTGTGGGACCATCCGCAACTCGCCGCACGCGACCGGTGGCGTGACATCGCCAGCCCAGTCGGCCCGTTGCGTGCCCTGCTGCCGGCAGTGACCTTCACCGACACCGAGGCGGCGATGGGCGAGGTCCCGGCCCTCGGCCAACACACCGACGCGGTGCTGGCCGAACTGGGATACGCCCCCGCCGACATCGCCGCGATGCGCGCGGCGGGCGCGGTATGAGCGGCGCATTCGACCCCGCCGGCCACCGCATGGTGGCCGAGCAGCGCTGGTTCGACGATTTTCGCCTCGGCGAACGGTTCATCCTGCCAGCCGGACGATGACCGAGGCGGTGTTCCTCGCCTTCCAGGCGGCCAGCGGGGACACCCATCCGATCCACTACGACGCCGAGTACTGCCGTGTGCGGGGAATGCCGGGATTGCTCGCGCACGGGCTGCAAACCCTGGTCCACACCGCGCCCGGCGCCGGGCTGTTCCCGTTCATGGTGGAGGACTCCCTCGTCGGCTTCCTGGAGCAGTCGAGCCGCTTCGTCCACCCGGTGTTCGCCGGCGACACGCTCTATCCGGCACTCGAGATCGATGAGCTCACGCCGAACCGAACCACCGGCGTCGTTGGCATGCGCAGCACCGTGCATAACCAGCGCCGCGAGCAGGTGCTGGAGGGACGCCAGCGCTACCTGCTGCGCCGCCGGCCGCAGAGTGTCTGAAGGCGATCAGTCGGGCGTCGCGATCACCGCTTCCAGATCGCCGGCGGACCGCGCGCCAGCGCGGTGGTCCGGCATGTTGTGCCGCAGCCATGCCTCGATCGGCTGCCAAGGACCCAGTTCATGCTGGCTCGGCGGAAATGGACCCAGGAGTGGTGGGTAAGCGGCGTCGGCCGGCTTCAGCCATGGGTCGGGGTAGTCGTGCTCGAGGCCGGATTTATGGGGTCGCGGCTGCTCGTTGACGTAGGCGACTACGTCGTAGGCGTCGTTCACGGCCAACTGCGGATACGCGAAGGTAATGCCCCGCGGCATGTTGGCGTGCACGAACCAGGCGGCGGTCAGGTTGCGCGACATCCCGGCCGCGTCGTTATAGCTGTCCGGCCCCCAGAGCGGCGGAAACAGGTAGCGCTGCTGCTTCTGCTTCGCGTCCAATTTGGAGTAGCGCACACCCTCGCCGCTGGGCTGGTGACACGCGGCGCACACCATCTGGTAGATCGTGGCGCCATGCTCCGGATCGGCGGGGCGAGAGGGCAGTGGCAGCCGCGGCGCGCCGCGGCCGACAACGGGAACGCCGGTTGGCTGATCGGATCCGAGGAAGCGGATAAAGGCCTCGATCGCGGCAATCTCGGGACTATCCGCCGGAAGGGACCGCCCGTTCATGCTGCGCTGCATGCAATCGTTGATGCGGTCGGCGATCGTCTGCATCGTATCCACCCGGGCGCTGAAAGCCGGATAGAGGCTCCAGATGCCCACCAGGGGCAGCGCGAAACGCTGCGTGCCCCCATCGAGGTGGCAGTTCTGGCACTCGAGTCCGTTGCCGGCATAGCGTCTGGTGGGGTCGGTGGCATCCGGGCCGATCAGCGCCGAGGTGTGCAGGATCAGGTCGCGGCCGTAACGCACCGCGCGGCCGTAATCGTCGTTGGGGAGAGCCGCCACGTTGGGAACCCGCCAGGGCGGCAAACTGGCCGGGTCGATATGCGCCTGTGCCCACGCCCTCCCCGCGCCGAGGAACAGGAACACGACGGTGAGCAGCCGGATGGCCGTGAGCATGGACGCATTCCTATGGCGCAACCGTCTCTCTATCGGAAGCAAACCGCACGCCGCAACCGGATCGAGCGTTAGCGAGCCGCGCTGGGCTCGGGGCGCCGGCGTTGTCGGCCCGCACGGCACGATCCACAATCGGCATCGCGAAACGTCGTCAGAGGAATGCCATGAAGATCGCCAGCCTGCACACCGACATCCTGAGTATTCCCGAGGACGATCCCCTCGCCGACAGCCCGGAGCGTGCCGACGCGACCCGCCCGGTGGTCGCGTTGCGGTTGCGGACCGACGACGGCATCGAGGGGATCGGGATCTCGTTTTTCGCGGGCAAGCTGACCGGCGCCTTGCGGACGGCGATCGAGGCGCTGGGCGGGGCCATCGTCGGGCATGACCCGCTGCGTCCCGAGGCGATCATCGCGAAGCTGCGCGAGGCGGCCGGTGGCTGTGAGCCGGGGGGTATCTTCACCCTCGCCTCGGCGGCGATCGACATCGCGCTGTGGGATATCAAAGGCAAGGCATTGGAGCAGCCGATCTGGAAATTGCTGGGCGGTACACGCAATCGCGTGCCCACCTACGCCTCCGGCGCGCAGCGACGCGGGCTCAGCGACAAGAAGGTCGAGAAGGCCACACGCCGGCTGGTGGACAAGGGGTTCACCGAGATGAAGATGCAGATGGCGTTGCCGGGCCACCCGACCATCGCCGATGAGGTGCGTCGCGCCCGCATCGTGCGCGACGCGGCCGGGCCCGACATCAAGCTCATGTGCGACATCAACCAGCGCTGGCGAGTGGAGCAGGCGATCGACATCGGCCGGAGGGTCGAGGACATCGGCTTCTTCTGGCTGGAGGACGTGACCGCGGCCGACGACTATCCCGGCCTCGCCCGCGTCGCCGCCGCGCTGACGACGCCGATCGCGGGCGGAGAGTACGTCTGGGGCCCAGTGCCGTTCCGCCACATGATCGAGGCGCGCTCCATCGATATCGTGATGATCGACCTCGCCCGCGTCGGCGGCGTGACACCCTGGATGAAGGTCGCCGGCATGGCCGAGGCGTTCAATCTGCCGGTCGTCAGCCACTTGATCCCGGAATTCCACGCCCATCTGGTGGCGGCGATCCCGAACGGGCTGACGGTGGAGTACATGCCCTGGATGGTGAAGCTGTTCCAGGAGGTGGCGCCGATCGAGGCCGGCGAGATCGTGCTGTCCGATGCTCCTGGCTTCGGTCTCGCGTTCGACGAGGCGGCGCTGCGGAAGTTCAGAGTGGGCTAACCTTTAGAGGCGGGCGACCTCGCGCGCCTCCGGACGGATCACAGCGCAAGGTGCGCGGTGGCGAGTCAAGGCGTCGCAAGCGGCGGACGCCTCGGCAGGCGTGAGGCCGAGCACCTGGGCGCGCCAGGTATTGTGCCCGCGAATGCGGGCGTGCTCGACGTGCGCCGCACCCGCCCCCGCCGATCTGTGGGCGCTGGCGGCGGCGGCATTGGCAGCGCGTTCGTTGGCGAAGCTGCCCGCCTGGATGGCCCAGTGCGACACTGGCGCAGGCCGAAGTTGCGTCGCGACCCGGCGAAGACCCGGCTCCGACCGCCGCTCGGGCTCGGCGGCGCGAGCGGAGTTGATCAATGTCGGAAAGCCTCTCCCCCGCGCGACCACGAGTGGGTGCTCGTTCACCGGCACGCCCTCCTGTGTGAAGCCGGCATCGAGCAGAACCGCCATATGGGCGTCGCGCTCTCCGTTGGTGGCGCACCCCAGTTCCACGCCGACGAGACGGACCCCGCCGCGCACCGCGCTGGTTACGAGGTTGTGACCGGAGGCGGTGGTGTAGCCCGTCTTCAGTCCGTCCGCGCCCGGGTATG
>JBDTFI010000172.1:0-2968 GCA_039938035.1 Acetobacteraceae bacterium
TGAATAAAACCAAAGCCATGCCAGGCCCAGCCATCAGCCAGCCAACCAGATGATGCTTACCCACACCACCCCAAAGGCGCCGCCTACGTATCCCTTCCATCCATATGCTGTTGTCAAAGAACTGGGCGTGGACCCGCTTGGCCCGCGCCGGGAGCCGCTATCTAGTCCCGGCCTCCCGGAGTGTCAACGCCGTGACGCCGCTATTCCCAGCGAGGCCCGGAAGCGCGGCCCCCGGGGCCAGAAATCACGCGGCCGCGGCCAGTTGGCCGTTGATCACAAGACCGTCCGGGTTCGCTGACACCAGGATGATGTCGCCTTCCTTCACGTCGCCCTCGAGGATCATCTGGGCGAGCGGGTTCTGCAGGCTCCGCTGGATCACCCGCTTCAGCGGCCGCGCCCCGTAGGTGGAATCGTATCCCTCGTTGCCCAACCATTCGAGCGCCGCCTGATCCAGCTCCAACCCGATCTTCCGATCCGCCAGCAGAGCCCGCAGCCGCTCCAGCTGGATCTTCACGATCGCGGCCATGTCGGCGCGTTGGAGCCGGCGGAACAGGATGATCTCGTCGAGCCGGTTCAGGAACTCCGGTCGGAAATGCGCGCGGACAGCGCGCATCACCTGACCCTGTACCAGGGTCACCGGCTCGCCGTCAGGCTGAGCGGCCAGCACGTCGCTGCCCAGATTGGAGGTCAGCACGATGATGGTATTGCGGAAATCCACCGTCCGACCTTGCCCGTCGGTCAATCGCCCATCGTCGAGTACCTGGAGCAGCACGTTGAAGACGTCCTCGTGCGCCTTCTCCACCTCGTCGAACAGGATCACCTGATACGGTCGACGACGCACCGCTTCGGTCAGGACGCCGCCCTCGTCATAGCCGACATAGCCTGGCGGGGCGCCGATCAGGCGGGAGACGCTGTGCTTCTCCATGAACTCGCTCATGTCGATGCGCACCATCGCCCGCTCGTCATCGAACAGGAACTCGGCCAGCGCCTTGCAGGTTTCGGTCTTGCCGACGCCGGTGGGCCCGAGGAACAGGAAACTGCCGATCGGCCGGTTGGGATCCTGCAACCCGGCCCGGGCGCGGCGTACCGCGTTGGCGACCGCGCGCAGCGCTTCGTCCTGGCCGATCACGCGACGTTCCAGCTGCTGCTCCATGTGCAACAGCTTGGCGCGCTCGCCCTCCAGCATCTTGTCCACCGGGATGCCGGTCCAGCGGGAGACCACGCCGGCAATCTGCTGCTCATCGACTGCCTCGTTCACCAGCCGCCCGTCGGCCGAGACCGCGAGGCTCCGTTCGATCTCCGGAATCACGCCGTAAAGGAGCTCCGAGGCGCGCGCGAGGTCGCCGCGCCGCTGGGCGATCTCGACCTCGCCACGGGCCTGATCGAGCCGCTCCTTCAACTTCTGGGTGTCGGCCAGCTTGCCCTTCTCCGTCTGCCAGGCGGCGGTCATCGCGTTCGCCTTCTCCTCAAGGTCCGCCAGCTCCCTCTCCAGCCGGCCGAGCCGGTCGCGAGACGCCGAATCGGTCTCCTTGCGCAGCGCCTCGCGCTCGATCTTGAGCTGGATCACGCGCCGGTCTAGTTCGTCCAGTTCCTCTGGCTTGCTGTCCACCTCCATCCGCAGCCGGCTCGCCGCCTCGTCCATCAGGTCGATCGCCTTATCTGGCAGAAAGCGGTCGGTGATGTAGCGGTTCGACAGCGTCGCCGCGGCAACCAGGGCGCCGTCGGTGATGCGCACGCCGTGATGGGCCTCGTACTTTTCCTTGAGGCCGCGCAGGATGCTGATCGTGTCCGGCACGGACGGCTCGCCCACGAACACCGACTGGAACCGCCGTGCCAGTGCGGCGTCTTTCTCGATGTATTTGCGGTACTCATTAAGCGTGGTCGCGCCGACACAATGCAGCGTTCCGCGCGCCAATTCGGGTTTCAGAAGATTGGAGGCGTCCATCGCCCCATCGGCCCGCCCGGCGCCAACCAGCGTGTGCATCTCGTCGATGAACAAGATGACCTTGCCCTCGGCTGATTCGATCTCCTTGAGGACGGCCTTCAGCCGCTCCTCGAACTCGCCCCGATACTTTGATCCGGCGACCAGCGCGCCCAGATCGAGCGCCAGAAGTTGCTTGCCTTTGAGCGCTTCCGGCACGTCGCCGTTGACGATGCGCAGCGCCAACCCCTCGACGATCGCGGTCTTGCCAACCCCGGGCTCGCCGATCAGCACCGGGTTGTTCTTGGTGCGCCGGGCGAGCACCTGGATCGTGCGGCGGATCTCCTCGTCCCGCCCGATTACCGGATCCAGCTTGCCTTCCCGAGCCAGCGCGGTGATGTCGCGGGTGTATTTCTTCAGTGCCTCGAAGCCGGCCTCGGCGTTCTCGCTCGTCACGCGCCGTCCCTTGCGGATGTCGGTCACCGCCTTCTCCAGTGCCTGCGCGGATGCCCCGGACCCGGTCAGCGCGCGGGCGGCCGGCGTGTCCGAGGCGGCAAGCGCCACCAGCAGACGATCCTGGGCGACGTAATCGTCCCCGGCCTTGGTCGCCGCCTGCTGCGCGGCGTCGAGCACGCGCACGAGCTCGGGCGTGAGCTGCGGCTGACCCGCACCGGCGCCCTGGACCTTTGGCTGTTTGGCGAGCGCGGCCTCCACGCCGGCAAGCGCGACCTTGGGGTCACCGCCCGCGGCCCGGATCAGGCCGGCGGCAGCGCCTTCGTCGTCGTCGAGCAGTGCCTTCAGCAGGTGTTCCGGGGTAATTCGCTGATGGTATTCCCGGATGGCGATCGTGGACGCCGCTTGCAGGAAGCCACGGGCGCGTTCGGTGAACTTCTCGATGTCCATTGGTATGTCCCTTTCAAACAGGCGACGGGCCCTGACCCCGCCCCTTCAGAAGGCGACGGGAAGGTGGACCTTTGCCGCTGGAATTGGGAAATAAGAGGTTCGCTCGCAAGGGGTTGTCCGGATGCGTATCGACTATCTCTACCG
>JBDTFI010000173.1:0-4592 GCA_039938035.1 Acetobacteraceae bacterium
GATGACACCGTACTCGCCTGGGACCGCGACAAGTACCCGGGTAGTCCCACCTGGGGTGATTTCTGGGACGTTACGAAATTTCCGGGCAAGCGCGGGCTTAGCAAGGGCGTGCGCGGCAATCTGGAGATCGCCCTGATGGCTGACGGCGTGGCGCCCGCGGACGTGTACAAGGTGCTATCCACGCCGGAGGGCGTGGACCGCGCCTTCCGCAAGCTCGACCAGCTTCGCCCCTTTCTCGTTTGGTGGAACACGCCGGAGGAGGCGAGCCATATCCTCGCATCCGGCGACGTGCTGATGACCAGCGCCCCCAGCGCCGCGATCATCGCGGCCGGCCGGGCGACACACCGCAATTTCGCCATTCAGTGGGCCGACAGCCTGTTCGACGTACTGAGCTGGGCGACCCCGAAGGGCAGCCCGAACGGGCGTGAGGCGATGCAATTCCTGTATTTCTCCGGCACCCCCGCGATCGAAGCGAGGCTGCCGGCCGAGGCGGCGGAGGGTGGACTGGCCAAGGGCGCGAACGACGGGATCTCGGCGGAGCTTGCCGGTGTGTCGCCGAGCAATGCGGCGAATTTGCAAGGTGCGCTCCGGCTGGACTCCACGTTCTGGCAAGCGAACCTTGCCAAGCTGCAGCCGCGCTTCGACGCCTGGATGGCGCACTGACCTCCTGTACAGAATGGGTCATGCATGGCTGACAAGACCGCCAGCCTGACGGTGCGGGCCGAGACCGATGGCTCGCGTCTGGCCTTCGCCGGTCCGCTCGATGCAGCCGGCGCGGGCGCGGTCTGGCGGCCGGCGGTGGCGGCGGCGCGACGGGCGCGCGGGCACGCGCTGGTGTTCGACCTCGGCGGGATCGCCGCCTTCGACATGACCGGCGCGGCGCTGCTGGCGGCCGCCGAGTCCGCCCATGACGGCGCCGCCACCATCGAGGGCGCCGATGCCCGTGTCCTGAGTCTTCTCGCGCACGCCCGCGACAACCAAGCCGGGCGGAAGGCCAGGAGCGCACGGGCCGATCCGCCGGGATCGTGGCGCGATCTGCTGCGCGGCTTTCGCGCCGCCGGCGAGGGTGCGGCGTTCCTGGGCGCGGTCGTGCTCGCCGTGCTCGCTTTGCCGTGGCGGCGGCGGATGTTCCAGGGACGGGAGTTCCTGCGTCAAGCCGACCATGCGGGGGTGCACGCTCTGCCGCTGGTTGCCAGCCTTGGCTTCCTGATGGGTCTGATCTTGGCGTTCCAATCGGCCGTGCCGATGCGCCAGTTCGGCGCCGTACTGTATGTCGCCAATCTTGTCTCCGTCAGCCTGCTGCGCGAGCTTGGGCCGCTGCTCGCGGCGGTGATCCTGGCCGGACGCACCGCCTCGGCCTTCGCCGCCGAGATCGGCACCATGAAGGTGAATCAGGAGATCGACGCGCTGGTCAGCATGGGTCTCGATCCCGTGACCATGCTCGTGCTGCCGCGTTTGGTGGCGGCGTTGCTGGTGATGCCGTTCCTGACGCTCACCCTGGAGATTTCGGGCCTGATCGGCATGGCCGTGGTGATGAAGAGTTTCGGCTTCGGCCTGGGTATCGTGGAGGCACAGGTGCAGTACTGGACAACCCCCGGTGACCTCGTAGGCGGGCTGGTGAAGGCGGCGGTGTTCGGCGCCGTCATTGCCGCGATCGGCTGCCGGTCGGGGCTGTCCACCGGCGTCGGGCCACGTTCCGTCGGCCTGTCGGCGACGGCGGCGGTGGTCGGCGGGCTGGTCTCGACCATCGCCCTCGATGGGGTGTTCGCGGTGTTCTACAATCGGCTCGGCTTTTGAGCGGGTCGCCCATCATCCGCGCCGAGGGGCTCATGCAGCAATTCGGCGATCGAGTGATCTTTCGTGACGTCTCGTTCAAGGTCACCGAAGGCGAGGTGTTCGTCATCCTCGGCGGATCGGGATGCGGCAAATCCACAGTTCTGCGTCAGTTGATCGGGCTTCAGCCGCCCTCGGCGGGGTCGATCGAGATCGCCGGCGTGCGGGTCACGGGCGACGATGCCTGGGCAGCGCGCCAGCAGGCGCAGCGCCGGATCGGCGTTACGTTTCAGGCCGGGGCGCTGTTCGGCTCCTTGACCTTGTTGGGCAACGTCATGTTGCCGATGGAGATGTTCACCGACCTGCCGCCCGAGGCGCGGGCGGCGGTGGCACGGGTGAAGCTCGGGCTGGTCGGCCTCACCGACGCGGCCGATCAATATCCGGCCGAGATCTCCGGCGGAATGGCCAAGCGCGCGGCCATCGCGCGGGCGACGGCGCTCGATCCGCCGCTGCTGTTCCTCGATGAACCGTCGGCGGGCCTCGATCCGGTCACCTCGGCGGGCCTCGATCGGCTGATCCTCGATCTCCGGGCTTCCCTCGGCGCGACGTTCGTGGTGGTGACCCACGAGCTTGCCTCCATCCTCGCCATCGCGGACCGCTGCATCATGCTCGACGCCCACGCCTTCCCCGACGCCGGCGGTGTGATCGCCGCGGGCGACCCGCGCCGGCTCCGCGACGAGAGCGAGGATGCGCGCGTGCGGGCGTTCTTTCGCCGCGAGCCGCTGCCGGCGGGGGTGGCCTGATGGGTGGGCGGGCATCGTCGCTGCGCGTGGGACTGCTGATTATCGGCGGGATCGCGCTGCTGCTCGCGCTGGTGTGGTTTCTACGTGGCGGACAGGTGAACAACGGCACCGCGTTCGTCACCTATTTCACGGAATCGGTGCAGGGTCTGGAGATCGGCTCGAAGGTCGAGTATCGCGGCGTGACGGTTGGGCGGGTGACCCAGGTCGGGGTGGTGAGCGCGATCCACGGGACCGATGAGCAGGACGTGACCGAGCCGTTGTTTCGACAAGTTTACGTGCGCTACATCGTCGATACCGCTCGCATCGGACGCCTCCCGACCGTCGCCGAGGCGGTGCGCCTGGGCCTGCGCGCGCGGCTGAACACACAGATCATCACAGGACTGAGCTATATTGACCTCGACTTCGTCGATCCCGGCAGATACCCGGTCGAGGCACTACCCTGGAAACCCGAGGCGGAGTTCGTCCCCTCGATCCCGAGCACCTTCGCACAGGTACAGAACGCCGGCCAGCAACTGCTCGCCAAGCTCGATAAGGTCGACGTCGCGCAGCTCGTGACGTCGCTCACAACGTTGTCCGACAACCTGAACCGAGAGTTGGCGAGCGGAGACCTGCACCAGACGCTGACCTCGGCAAGCAGTTTGTTCGGCGACGCGGACACGGCGGTGAAGGGGGCCGATATACCGGGCCTGACCGCCAATTTGCGCCAGACCTCCGACAAGCTCGCCGCACTCGCGGCCAGCCCGGAGCTGAAGGCACTCCTGACGCATGGCGCGTCGGCGACCGAACAATTGAGCAAGCTCACCGGGCGCATGGCGACGCTGATCACGGCGTTGGAAGGCACGGTGCGCAATGTCTCCAGCAGCACCCAGGAACTGCACGCAGGTCTGGCGCCGCTGATCCGCAACATGCAGACGGCGTCGGAAAACCTGCGGGAGCTGACCTCGTCGTTGCGGCAGTACCCGGCACAGGTGCTGAGCGGGCCGCCGCCGCCGGTGAAAGGGTCCTTGAGATGACAGAGTCGCGCGTGACCCCTCCCCCTAACCCCCTCCCGCACCATGCAGTCCCCCCTCCCCTTGCGGGAGGGGGTAGGGGGAGGGGTCGTGGTCATGTCGTCCAGCGCCGCGTTTTCCTCGCGGGCGCCGCCGTGCTTGGCGGGTGCAGCGTGCTGCCGCAGCCGGCCTACGTGCAGCGGAGCACCTGGCCGCTTTCGATCTCTCCGCCCGAGCCGCGTCCGGCGCGGCCGCATGGCAAGGTGCTGCTGGTACGCGATTTCCAGGCCGCGCCCGGACTCGACCAGCTCGGCGTGCAGTGGCTGAACGCCGATGGCAGCGTGCATGTCGACTTCTACAACCTGTGGGAGGTCACGCCGGCCCGCGCGGCGGCCGACGATGCGCGGCGCTGGCTGGCGGCATCCGGCCTGTTCGCGGCGGTCGTTTCGCCTGACAGCGGGGTAAGCGCGGATGTGACGCTGGAGGGAGAACTGACGACGTTCGCCGCCGACCCGCGCGTTCTCCAGGGACGGGTGGGACTCTCGATGACGGTCCTGGATCAGCGCACCACGCCCCCCCGGGTCCGCACGCAGAAGACGCTGACGGCGAGCGCGCATATGATGGCTGATACCCCCGCGGGGGTCGTCGCCGCGCAACGCGCCGCGCTGGCGGGGATGCTCGGCGAGATCGTCGCTGAAATGGGAAGGCTGACGTGAAAAAGGGCGGCACTCACGTGCCGCCCCGGATACGCCAGTCCAGTCCAGACGAAGCTAACGCCGGATCAATTCGCGCGGCGCCGGGCCAATCCAAGCCCCAGAAGCCCAGTCCCGAGTACCGCGAGAGAAATGGGTTCGGGAACGGCCGCGAACGTCGTGGTCAGGGTCGCTCCGTAAGTGTCTTTCCGGGAACACCTTGAGTCGATGGAGTCACTTGTGATTCCCTAGCGGCGATCCGATTCGCAGGAGTCGCCGGATGTGGACGAACGAGAACCGCGGTCGTTACGATCGTAGCAAGCTTCGCTATCCCA
>JBDTFI010000174.1:0-12388 GCA_039938035.1 Acetobacteraceae bacterium
GCTTGCTACGATCGTAACGACCGCGGTTCTCGTTCGTCCACATCCGGCGACTCCTGCGAATCGGATCGCCGCTAGGGAATCACAAGTGACTCCATCGACTCAAGGTGTTCCCGGATAGACACTGAGGTCGATCAGTCATGCGACGACCCTACCCGCAATTTATTTTCGCGCCAAGGTAGAAAGGGGGCCATGCCAATTAGAGACACCGTAAGGCAGACGAAAATGCCGGAAGCGTTCCAACACCCAGCAATCAAGGTGAAAACCATGGATATCAAGCGAAATGGCTCAGAGCCCTCTGGCAAAGGACCGTCAGAGTATTTCACGGGAACGGTCCGTGTTGATCGGTTGTTCAACGCGCCCGATCCGGCACGCGTTGCTGGCGCGAGCGTCTCCTTCGAGCCCGGTGCGCGCACCGCATGGCACACGCATCCGCTGGGGTAAACCCTGATCGTCACCGCCGGCTGCGGCTGGGTCCAGCGCGAGGGTGGGCCGGTCGAGGAGATCCGGCCCGGCGACGTGGTCTGGTTCCCGCCGTGCGAGAAGCACTGGCACGGTGCCACGCCGACCACGGCCATGACCCATATCGCCATTCAGGAATCGCTGAACGGCAAGGTCGTCGACTGGATGGAGAAGGTCAGCGACGCGCAATACCGAAGCTGACCGCTCGCGGCCGCTCCAATTCAAAGGCAGGATTCAAAAACGATGCAAAAGCGCAAACTTGGAAGCAGCGGCCTCGAGGTCTCCGCCATCGGGCTTGGCTGCATGGGACTGACCGGTGCCTACGGACAGACGCCAAGCAGGGAGAAGATGATTCCCCTCATCCGCGCGGCCGTCGAGCGTGGCGTCAAATTCTTCGATACTGCGGAAAGCTACGGCCCGCTCAAGAACGAGGGACTCGTGGGTGAAGCCTTGGCGCCCGTTCGCCGGGAGGTGGCAATCGCGACCAAGTTCGGCCACCCGGTCACAGGAGACCGGCTCGGCAGCCTCAATAGCCGTCCCGATCACATCAAGGCCGCGACCGAGGGGATGCTGAAGCGCCAGCGGACGGAGTACATCGACCTTCTATATCAGCACCGCGTCGATCCTGAAGTGCCGATGGAGGAGGTCGCGGGAGCGGTCAAGGAGCAAGGTCAGGCATTTCGGCCTGCCCGAGGCCAGCGCACGATCGATCCGTCGCGCGCACGCGGTCCAGCCGGTCACCGCGCTTCAGAGCGAATACTCACTGTGGACGCGCGAACCAAAGGCGAAAATGCTGCCGACGTTGGAAGAGCTGGGAATCGGCCTCGTCCCGTACAGCCCGCTGGGGAATGGATTCCTCACGGGCAAGATCGACGCGGACACGACGTTCAGCAGTTCGGATTTGCGCGGCCGTATTCCGCGCTTCGAGGCGGACGCGCTGAAGGCCAACCTGGCCCTGGTGGATCTCCTCCGCCGATCGCCGAACGCAAGGGCGCGACGCCAGCTCAAATCGCGCTCGCCTGGGTGCTCGCCCAGAAGCCCTGGATCGTGCCCATCCCGGGCACCACCAACCTCGCACGCCTCGAAGAGAACATCGGCGCCGCCTCAGTGCTCCTTGACGCGGACGATCTCGGCGACATCGTGGATGCGGCCGCGAAGATCACAGTGCTGGGCGCCCGGTATCCCGAGGAGGTTATGAAATTGTCCGGCCGCTGAACGGGAACATGACTGAGAGAGTAGACGCCATGAGCAACAACGTCGAAGGAAAAGTCGTCGTCATCACGGGTGCGAGCAGCGGCCTCGGCGAGGCAGAAGGCGAAGATCGCGGCAGAAGTCATGAAGGACATCATGACAACCGCCAACTGCGCGGAGCAAGCGGTGTCGGTCAGCATCGCGTCAAGCCGAGCGATTGGGTCGAGAAGGTCTATAAGCCGGACATCATCGGCAAGCCCGACACACTCTACAAGAAGCCTGGATACGATCCTGTCTGACGATAGCGCGGGGAATGGAGGAAAAGGGCGGCATGGACGGCATCCTGACCAACAGTTCGGCGAAGGCGGTGGCCGAGGCCTGGCTCGGCGATTTCGGCGCGGCCCTGGCCTCCGGCGAGGCCACGCGGATCGAGGCGCTGTTCGCCGGCGAATGCCATTGGCGCGACATCCTCGCCTTCACCTGGAACCTGCGCACGACCTCCGCCGCCCCCGCCATCGCGCAGCGCATGGCGCCGGCCTTGGCGCGCATGGCGCCGCGCGGGTTGGTCCTTGCCGCGGGCCGCACGCCGCCGCGCCGCGTCGTGCGCGCGGGGATCGACGCGATCGAGGCGATCTTTGTCTTCGAAACCTCGGTCGGTCCCTGCAACGGCGTCGTGCGCCTGGTCTCCGAAGGTGGGGCGCCGCGCGCCTGGACGTTGATGACAACGCTGGACGAGATCCGTGGACACGGGGACCCGGCCAACGGAGGGCGCTGGCAGGACGTGGACTGGAGGCGCAACTTCGGCGGCGAGAACTGGCTCGACCGGCGCAAGAGGGCGCAGGCGTACGCGGACCATGACCCCGCCGTGCTGGTGGTGGGCGCGGCGCAGGCGGGGCTGACCATCGCGGCACGGCTGGCGCTGCTCGGCGTCGATACGCTCGTCGTGGACCGCGAGGCACGGATCGGCGACAGCTGGCGCCGCCGCTACCACGCGCTGACCTTGCACAACGAGACGCGCGTCAACCACCTGCCCTACATGCCGTTCCCGCGGTCCTGGCCGGTCTTTATCCCCAAGGACATGCTGGCCAACTGGTTCGAGATCTACGCCGAGGCGATGGAACTCAACGTCTGGACGCGAACCGAACTTGCCGGCGGCACCTGGGATGAGGCCGCCGGTTGCTGGGACGTGCGGCTCCGGCAAGCAGACGGGACCGATCGACACATGCGGCCGCGCCACATCGTCTTCGCCAACGGCGTCAGCACCACGCCGATCATGCCGGACCTGCCGGGCCTTGCGGCGTTCCGCGGCACGGTGCGCCATTCGGGCGAGTACGGCAGCGGGCTGGACTGGCAGGGCAAGCGCGCGCTGGTGCTGGGCACCGGCACCTCGGGGCACGACGTCGCCCAGGACCTCTGCGTCTCCGGCGCGGCGGAGGTGACGCTGATCCAGCGCAGCCCGACCCTCATCGTCAGCCTCAAGGAGGCGCAGGCGCCCTATGCGCTCTACGACGAGGACGTTCCCTTCGAGGACCTCGACCTGCTCGCCGCATCCTTTCCCTTTCCTGTCTACCGACGCTCCCACCAGCGCATCACGGCGATGAACCGCGCAGCGGACCGGGATTTGTTGGAAGGACTGGAGCTGCGCGGCTTCCGCGTGGCCTTCGGGCCGGAGGACACCGGCTGGCAGATCATGTACCAGAGCCGCGGCGGCGGATACTATTTCGATGCCGGCTGTTCCCAGATGATCGTCGACGGGCGGGTCGGGCTGATGCAGTACGCCGACATCGAGCGCTTCGGGCCGGAGGGCGCGACGATGACGGACGGCGGCGTGAAGCCGGCCGACCTGATCGTGCTGGCCACCGGCTACGAAGGCCAGGCGGCCGCCGCGCGGCGGATACTCGGCGACGCGGTGGGCGAGCGCATCGGCCCGGTCTGGGGCTTCGACGAGGAGGGCGAGCTACATGGCATGTGGCGGCCCACCGGACAGCAGGGACTCTGGTTCCATGCCGGCGGGCTGGCGCAGTGCCGCATCTTCTCGAAGGTGCTCGCGTTGCAGATCAAGGCGCGGGAGCTGGGCATCGCCCCATGATCGAGGTGGCGCAGGGCGAGTAGCTGAGCCGAGGCGAAGCGGTGCAGATCGCTGGCTCGCATCGCAACAGGCCTTGGTATTATTTGATCCGCACTACACGCCGATGACCCGCGCCACCTCCGCCGGGCTCTGGCGCACCAGTGCCTCGTAGTCCTTCATCAGCGTTTCGCTGATCCGGCCGGGCGTGAAATTGTGTTCGGCGATCTGGCGGATCGGCGTGACCTCGGCGGCGGTGCCGGCGAGGAACGCCTCCGACGCGCGCGCCATCTCCTCGGGCATGATCGCCCGCTCGACGACGGTCATCTGGCGGTTCTTCGCGAGCTTCATCACCGTGCGCCGGGTGATCCCGTCGAGGAAGCAATCGGGGGTCGGGGTGTGGATGTCGCCGTCCATCACGAAGAAGATGTTGGCCCCCGTCGCCTCGGCGACCTGGCCGCGCCAGTCGAGCATCAGGGCGTCGTCGAACCCCTCGGCTTCCGCCTTATGCTTGGACATGGTGCCGATCATGTAGAGGCCGGTGGCCTTGGATGCGGTCGGCGCGGTCTCCGGCGACGGGCGCTTCCATTGCGCCATGCCGAGGCGGATGCCCTTCATGCGCTCGGCGCCGAAATAGCTCGGCCATTCCCAGGTGGCGATGGCGAGATGGATCGTCGTCTGCTGGGCCGAGACGGCGAGCTGCTCGGTGCCGCGCCAGGCGATCGGGCGCACATAGGCGTCGGTCAGGTTGTTGGCGCGCAAGGTCTCGTAGCAGGCCGCGTCGATCTGCTCGGCGGTCCAGGGGATTTTGAACCCGAGGATGCGGCCCGAGTTCAGCAGACGCTCGGTGTGATCGCGCAGGCGGAAGATGTGGCCGGCATAAGCCCGTTCGCCTTCGAAGACGGCGCTGGCATAATGCATTCCATGCGATAGCACATGCAGCTTGGCGTCCCGCCAGGGCACCAGGGCGCCGTCCCACCAGATCATGCCGTCACGGTCGTCGAAAGGAACCAGCGCCATTGACCGAACTCCTCGCAAGATTGTTGCTCTCAGCCGGTGGACCGTAGAATGAACCACCAAATACGTCAACAATGCTGCCGCAACGGCGGGGAATGCCAGCCATGCAAGACGGTCGCGGCGCGTCGATGAGGGGGGCGGGTAGCGCCGATCCCAAGCCCGCGCAAGCCGGGGCGGGCCTGCTGTTCCTGCGCGAGGACGAGATCCGCGTCGCCCAGGATCTGCTGTTCTTCGCCTATCGCGATTTCACCAACGCCGCCGACGTCATCCTCGACGAACTGGGGCTCGGCCGCGCGCATCACCGCGCGCTGCACTATATCGGCCGCAATCCCGGCATCACCGTCTCTGACTTGCTCGCGATCCTGCGGATCACCAAGCAAAGTCTCGCGCGCGTGCTGTCGGTGCTGGTCGAGCGCGGGCTGGTGGCCCAGGCGCCCGGCACCGACGATCGCCGCCAGCGGCTGCTGAGCCTGACCACCGACGGCAAGGCACTGGAGCGGCGGTTGTTTGACCGCCAGCGCGAACGCCTGACGGCGGCCTACCGGGAGGCGGGCGCGGCGGCGGTGGACGGGTTCCGCCGGGTCATGCGCGGGATCATGGACAATACGGCGCGGGCCTATATGGATGGAGCGGAGCAGGCGCGCCCATGAGTGAGGGCGCGCACATCCTCGTGGTCGATGACGATGCGCGATTGCGGACGCTGTTGTCGCGCTATCTGGGGGAATACGGGTTTCGCGTGACCACCGCCGGAAACGCGGCCGACGCGCGCGCGCGGTTGCGCTTCCTCGAACCCGACCTGGTGGTGCTCGACGTGATGATGCCCGGCGAAAGCGGGCTCGTGCTCACCGATCAGCTTCGCAAGGAGGCCAATGGCGTCCCCGTGTTGCTGCTGACCGCGCGCGCCGCGCCCGAGGACCGCATCGCGGGCTTCGAGGCCGGGGCGGACGATTATTTGCCGAAGCCGTTCGAGCCGCTCGAACTCGTGCTGCGCATCCGCGCGATGCTGCGCCGCGCCACCCCGGTCGCGCCCCTGCCGCCTGGGCCGCTACGGATCGGGGCGATGGCGTTCCATCCGGAGCGTGGCGAGTTGCGCGGCCCGGACGGCGCCGTCCGTCTCACCGCCGGCGAGGCGGCGCTGCTCGGCGCGCTCGCCGATCGTCCGCACGAGGTTCTCTCGCGCGAGGAGATCGCCGCGTTGCTCGGCACCGACGAAGCGAGCGAGCGCGCCGTCGATGTCCAGGTCACGCGCCTGCGCCGCAAGATGGAGCCCGATCCGCGCGAGCCGCGCTTCCTGCTGACGGTACGCGGCCGCGGCTACGTGCTGAAGCCCGGACCGGGCTGATGGCGCGCCTGCGCTTCGGGCCATCGCGATGGGTCAAGCGCGTGCTGCCGCGTTCGCTGCTCGGGCGTAGCCTGCTGATGATCCTGATCCCGCTGGTGCTGCTCCAGGCGGTCGCGTTGCAGGTCTATTACGGCAACCACCTGAACCTGGTGTACCGCCGGCTGTCGGGCGGCGTCGCCGGCGAGATCGCCTTCACCCTCAAGCTCATGCGCCGCGACTGGGCGCCCGATCAGCGCGCCTGGGCGATCCGCCAGGCGGGCCAGGAATTCGATCTGCGGATGCGCCTCGAACCCGGCGCGATCCTGCCGGGGAACGCGCGCTTCGCCAACGTGCCCGGTCCGATGGACGACGATCTCCAGGCCGCGCTCAGCGAGCGGCTGACCGAACCATTCCAGCTCGACTGGCAATATGATCCGAACTCGGTGCTGGTGCGCGTGCAACTGCCGGACGGCGTGCTCGACGTGCTGGCGCCACGCAAGCGGGTCGATCTCGGCACGTTCTACCTGTTCGTCGCCTGGTTGGGCGGAACCTCGCTGCTGTTGTTCGGGATCGCCGCGCTGTTCATGCGAAACCAGGTGCGCGCGATCCACCGCCTCGCCGTCGCCGCCGAGGCGTTCGGAATGGGGCGCGACATCGGCGCGATCAAGCCGGAGGGCGCGGTCGAGGTGCGAAAGGCCGCCTCGGCGTTCAACCGGATGCAGGAGCGCATTCGCCGCTTCCTGGTCCAGCGCACCGAGATGCTGGCCGGCGTCTCCCATGATCTGCGAACCCCGTTGACCCGTCTGCGCCTCGCGCTCGCCATGCTGCCGGCGCGACCCGAACTCGCGACCGACGTCGCCGAGATGACGGCCGACGTCGAGGAGATGGAGCGGATGATCGAGGCCTACCTCGCGTTCGCCCGTGGCGAGGGAACGGAGCAGGCCGAGCCCGTCGATCTGTCGCAAATGCTCGAGGAGGTCGCGGCCGGGGCGCGTCGGGCCGGGGCCTCGGTGACGCTGGACGTGGCTCCCGGGCTGGTCCTGAAGCTGCGCGAGAACGCCGCGCGGCGGGCGATCACCAACCTCGTGGACAACGCCAGCCGCCATGCCAGCCGCGTGGTGCTGGCCGCGGCGCCTGCTGGGCCGCGCGGGGTGAACGTGATGGTCGACGACGACGGCCCCGGCATCCCGCACGAGCGACGCGAAAGCGTGTTCCGCCCGTTTGAAAGCGATGCGACCGGGGGCACCGGGCTCGGTTTGACGATCGCGCGTGACATCGTGCGCGCGCATGGCGGGGAGATCGTGCTGGAGGACAGCCCGCTGGGCGGGCTGCGCGCGCGGATCAGGCTGCCGGTGTGATCAGCGCCGCCGCGCCAACGGCAGCAACATCAGCGCCAGCGCGATATTGACGATTGCCGCCCAGAACAAGGCGTCGACCAGCGCGTGCGCACCGAGACGGTCGATGATGACCGCGCCGAGCGAAGGCGCGGCGGCCTGGGCGAGCAGCATCGGGAAGGCGAGCCGCCCGATCAGGCTCGCGTAGCCCTCCGCCCCGAACAGCGCGAGCGGCAACGTGCCGCGCACGATGGAGCGCAGTCCGATGCCGCCGCCGTAGAGGACGATGCCGACGATGATCGCCTCGCCGCCGGCGAAGACGAGGCGCAGGCCGACGGCGACGATGAGCGTGGAGGCCAGCATCTCCCACATCGGGTGGACGAAACGGCCGGCCAAGAGGTCGAGCACGCGGGCGCCGACCTGACAGGGCCCGAGGAGCGTTCCCAGCGCGACGGCGGTCGCGAGCGGCAGCCCGAGCGCCTGGAAGATCGTCAGCACGTGGACCGACACGACGACGGCGATGACCGAGGACAGCGTGAGACCGGCGGCGAGCACCGCGAGGATCGCCAGCCGCCGGGTGCGCTCGCTTTTCGGCCGGGCGGGTCGCGCGGCGGCGGTCGAGACTTCACGCACCTGCTCGCGCGGCAGGCCGAACCAGTAGAGGGGGAGTGCGACGCCGGCGTTCAGCACGGCATAGGCCGCGCAGGTGCCGCGCCAACCGAACCGGGTCAACAGCCAGGCGCTCAGCGGCCATGCCAGCGTGCTCGCGAAGCCGCCGATCAGGGTGAGCGAGGTGATCGCGGTGCGTGCCTCCCGTCCGTAGAGGCGTCCGAGCGTCGCGAATGCCGGGTCGTAGAGGCCGGCGCCCATCCCGGCGCCGATGATGATCCAGGCCAGGATCATCATCGTGATGCTCGACGCCGCCGCGAGGCAGAGCAGGCCGGCCGCGAGCAGGATGGCGCTCGCGGCGAGTACCGGGCGTCCGCCGCGCCGCTCGATCAGCGTGCCGACGCGCGGCGAGACGACGCCGGAGACGAGGATGCCGACCGACAGCCCGCCGATGACCCACGACAGCGGCCAGCCGGTCGCCTGCGCCGTCGGCTTGGCGAGCACAGCGGGCAGATAGTACGACGATCCCCAGGAGAGGATCTGCCCGGCCCCCAGGACGGAGATGACGATCGGGCGTCGTGTCAAAACCAACGGTTCAATCTGTCGACCCCTCCCGCTACCCCCTCCCGCAAGGGCCGGGGGACTCTCAATACAGTGCCCCAGCGCCTTGCGGGAGGGGTAGGGGGTGCGCCGTGGACCTCCCGCTCATTCGACGGGTAGCACGCCCGCGGCCACGATCCGCGTCACCACCCGGGCGCACAGCGCGCGGCCCGCCGCGTCGGTGTCTTCGAGCCGCAGCGCCCAGTTCTCGATCAGGGTGAGCAGCGAGCGGGCGAGCATGGCGCGTTCGTCCGCCGCTCCACCGATCGCCTCCGCGAAGACGCCGTGCAGCCAGCAATCGTGGTTGCGCGCCGCATGGGCCGCGGGCGGCATTCCCGCGAGAATCATCGTCGCCGTGACGTGTCCGTCGCGTTCGGCGCCCAGCGCATCGAGCAATGCCGTCGCAAGGGTGTCCACCCGCTCCGGCCCGGCCAGGCCACGCGTGGCGAGCACCGCCTCGGTCAAGCGCTCGGCCACCGCTTCCTGATGGGTGCGCACCACGTCGGCTAGCAGTGCAGGAGGTCGGGGTAATGGCATCGTCGGCTGCGCTTGAGCGGGGCGACGACGCGGTTCAGGGTCAGGCCCGCAAACCCCCGCTCCAGCACATGGCGCTTCGCGTTGGCGCGTAGGCGTGCTCGCTGGGCCAGCGGGCCCTGCCAATAGGGCGAACGGAGGGTCCGTCTAGCCACCGTCCGCACCCTCCCAGCGTCCGACACCCGCGCGGACCGCGGCGCGCACGCCGTCCGTGAGCCGCGCCAGTTCGGCGCGGTTCAACGCGCCCATCTCGCGAAACCAGGACATGCCAGGAGATCATGCCCATGAGATTGAGCGCGGCCGGCATCGCCAGTTCGTTCGCCTCCGCCTCCGGAACGGCGGCGGCGATCAGGCCGGCATAGACATGCACGAGATGGCGCTGGCGCAGCTTCAGCGAGGCGGCGAGCTGCGGCGGCGCGGAATTGGATACCGCGACATGCAAGCGGTGCCCGGCGCGGTAGGCCCACACGATGTCGAGCAGGCTGGCGATCGCCTGCGAAAGTCGCTCCGCCGGATCGGTCGCGTCGTTGTGGGACTGATAGACGCCGAGCCGGTCGATCAGCCGGTCCATGTGACGGTCGAGCAGCCGCTCGACCAACGCCTCCCGGTTGCCAAACAGCGCGCGCACGTAATTGACCGACATTCCGAGTGCGGCGGCGATGTCGGGAAGTGCGGTGCGCGAGAATCCCGAGGCCAGCCTCTGCTCGGCTGTGTCGAGCATCGCCTGATGCCGGTCCTCGACGGAGCCGTGGAGCCGCTTTCGCGGGCGGAAGGAGGTGCTGCTGGCGAGTGCGGGGTAGGTGCGAGGAGGAATGGGGGGTGGGGTGACGTTGGTCTAGTGTACTAACACAAGGGTCGGGGGATTGCAAGCTCTACGTGGTGACTCACGGCGGGATATGTTTCGCGGACGACGAGGGCGACCGTTCATCCAGAGGGTGGTCCCGAGCAAAACAGGACCTGTAGCCGGGTCGTCTCGGACACCTTCAACCACATCGGCCGCGAGGCGGAAGCCGATATGCACCTTCGGCGGTTCGACCGGGGCCGGCCGCCCGCCCTTGTTCTGCTTCATGCTCATCCGCGCGCCCCAGGCAAAGACAGCCTCAAGGTCAGACGTAAAGCCGCAGGCTGGAACCGGAATTACCTCAACGCCCCCATCACAAGCACCGCCCGGTGACGTTCAAGCGGTTCCACTGCCGTTCGCCGCGGTTGCTTTCTGGTGCGTGGCGCGGAATGTTCGAGCGATGCCGATTCTCTCTGGAAAAGCGCGGCTGGCCGGGATCGTCGGCTGGCCGGTGGCCCACTCCCGCTCCCCGCGTATCCATGGCTTCTGGCTTGATCGCCACGCTATCGACGGCGCCTACATGCCGTTGGCCATACGGCCCGAAGACTTCGCTCCCGCGCTGCGGGGCTTGCGCGCGGCCGGCTTCGCCGGAGTCAACGTCACCATCCCGCACAAGCGCGCGGCCTTCGCGTTGTGTGATGTCGTGGACGACGTGGCGCGCCGGGCGGGAGCGGTCAACACCATCGTCTTTCATGACGATCGCATAGAGGGCACGAGCACGGACGGCTTCGGATTCCTCGCGAGCTTGCTTGCCGAGGGGGTGGTTCCCGCCGCCGGGCCGGCTCTGATCCTCGGCGCCGGGGGCGCGGCGCGCGCCATCGCGGCCGCGCTGCTGGACGCCGCCGTGCCGGTTACCGTCGCCAACCGTACCCGCGAACGTGCCGAGGCGTTGGCCCGCGACCTTCCGGGTCTTACCGTCATTGACTGGGACGCGCGACGGCCGGCGCTGAAAGACCAGTCCCTGGTGGTCAATGCAACCAGTCTTGGCATGGGCGGAACCTCCGGACCCGCTTTGGATTTCGAGGAAGCTCCATCGTCGCTGGTGGTGGCCGACATCGTCTACGCCCCGCTTGAGACAGAGTTGCTGGCCGCCGCTCGTTCCCGCGCGTTGCACGTGGTGGATGGTCTGGGGATGCTGCTTCATCAGGCATGTGGGGGATTCGCCGCATGGTTTGGCGTTCAGCCCACGGTGGACACCGAACTGCGCCGCTTCGTCCTCGCCGATCTCGACCCGCCATGAAGGTCATCGGTCTGACGGGGGGGATAGGCATGGGGAAATCCACCGCCGCGTCGGCGTTCCGTCGCGCGGGCATTCCAGTATTCGATGCGGACGCATCCGTTCATCGCTTGCAGGCGCCTGGAGGACGCGCATTACGCGCGATCGGACTGGCGTTCCCGGGGACGGTACGTGATGGCGTCCTCGATCGGTCTCGACTGCGGGAAGTCGCGCTCGGCGACCCGGCTGCTCTCACTCGCCTTGAGAACATATTACACCCGATGGTTCGCGCGGAGGAGCGATCGTTTCTCGCGCGCGCGCGCCGCGCCGGCCGGCGTCTTGCCGTCCTGGACGTCCCGTTGCTGTTCGAGACTGGCGGCGACCGTCGGGTTGATCTTGTCGTCGTGGTCACCGCGCCCCGGTCGGTGCAGGAGCACCGCGTGCGTCTGCGTCGAAGGATGTCACAGGACGCCATCGCGGCCGTCATCGCCCGCCAGATGCCAGACGCCGAGAAGCGACGGCGTGCCGACGTCGTCATCCGCACCGGCCTCTCGCGCCATCACGCGCTACGGGCGCTTCTTCGCCTTGTCGCCTCGCTGCGCCGATGACCCGCGCGGTCCTCTTTGACACCGAGACAACCGGGCTCGAGCCCCATCTGGGCCACCGGGTTATCGAGGTCGCGGCGCTGGAACTGATCAACGACCTACCGACCGGTCGGCACTTCCACGCCCTCATTCACCCCGGCCGAGACATCCCGGAGGAGGCGACCCGCGTTCATGGCCTTACCGAGGCGCATCTCCGCGACAAGCCGGTATTCAGCGCCGTCGCGACCGACCTCCTTGCCTTCTTCGAAGATGGTCCGTTGGTAGCGCACAACGCGCCGTTCGACTTCGCGTTTCTGGATGCGGAGTTCGTCCGCTCGGGCCTCGATCGTCTCGACCCGGCTCGCATGGTCGATACCCTGGCCCTCGCCAAGGCGCGCTTCTCAGGGCTACCCAACAGTCTGGATGCGCTGTGCCGGCGGTTCGGGGTCGATCTCTCCGCCCGCACCACGCACAACGCCTTGCTCGACTGCAGGCTGCTCGCTGAGGTCTATATCGAGCTGACCGGCGGCCGGCAACGCGGTTTGTCGCTGAAAACCGAACACCGTGCTGCACCCGTATTTACCTACACGTTGTCGGGCACTCGCGCCGCCCGACCA
>JBDTFI010000175.1:0-6241 GCA_039938035.1 Acetobacteraceae bacterium
TGCCAAAGCGGCCGTGGCGGCGTGCGACCGCGACCGGAGGCTCACGCCTGCCGGATGGCGTGCCGCCGCCGTGATGCGCCGCGCCATGCGCGATCTGGGCCTCGCGCCCGATCTGGTGCTCGTCTCCAATGCCCGCCGCGCGCTGGAGACGCTGGAGGCGCTGGAGCCCTGGGACGAGACGCCGCTGGTTGACCCGCTGGCGGAACTCTATCTCGCCGACGCCGCGGATATTCTCGCCACTCTGAATGGGGTCGCCGAGACGGTCCGCAGCGTGTTGCTGATCGCCCACAACCCGGGCCTCGGAGAACTGGTGGCGATCCTCGCCGCCGGCGTGGAGGCCGCTGGGCGCGAGGCCGCGCCACGATTGGCGGAAGGTTTTCCAACCGCCGCGCTGGCCGAATTCTCGGTCTCTGGCCCGTGGGGTTTACTCGACGCGACAAATGCGCGGCTGATCCGCCTGATCCGCCCGCGCGACCTGGGTGAACCGTCGGGTTGAGGCTCAAGTTCAAGTGATCTTCCCGCCTTGGGTCTGGCGCGCCGGCATCTGGCATGGTCCGGTTCGCTCAGGGAGAGCCATCACATGAGCGGTCGACGCGTGGGTGCGAAGGGGCTGCTCATGGCGTTGTCCGCCGCCGCGCTGTTGGCCGCCGCGCCCGCCCCGCCGCCACCGGCCGTCCTGGTCGCTCCGATCGAGTTGCGGAACGTCGCCCCCGCTTATGACTTCATCGGCCGCGTCACCGCCATCCAATCCGTGCAGATCGTCCCCCGCATCACCGCCTTCATCGAGGCCGAACCCGCGGCCCAGGGCGCCGAGGTGAAAGCCGGGGAGGTGCTGTTTCAACTCCAGAAGCCGCAATACCAGGCCGCGCTGCAATCCGCGCAGGCGCAGCTCGACTCCGCGAACGCCGCGCTGCGGAATGCGCAAGTCGCCTACACACGGTCGGCGCAGCTCAACAAACAGGGTTTCGAGGCGCAGGCGAACCTGGATCAGGCGACCGCGACGCGCGATCAGGACCAGGCCAACGTGCTTGGCGCGCAGGCCGGCGTCGCGCAGGCGGGACTGAACCTCAGTTACGCCACCATCGTCTCGCCGATCGACGGCCGCATCGGCGCGATCTCGTTGACCAAGGGCAATCTGGTGACGCCCTCCACGCCGGCGCTCGCCACGGTCAACCAGATGGACCCGATCCGGGTGGTGTTCTCGGTCAGTGACCGCGTGCTGGTGGGCGTCGAGCAGAGCACCGGGTCGAACGCGGCCCAGATCGCCGCCGGTCTCGTCGTCGGACTGAAATTGCCCGATGGCTCGACGTACAAGCAGACCGGCAAGATCAGCTTCCTTGACAATCAGGTGGACCCGCAGACCGGGACGGTCAGCGTGTACGCCGACTTCCCCAATCCCGACCGGCTTTTGCTGCCGGGGTCCTTTGTATCGGTCGATGTACGCAGCGCCAAGCCCGAGGAGCATCCGATGGTGCCGGTGGCGGCGGTGCAGACCGATCAGGGCGGCGGCTACGTGCTGACCGTCGGCACGGATGGAACGGTTCACCAGCAGAGCGTCGTGCTGGGCCGCCAGATCGCACAGGACTTCATCGTGAGCAAGGGGTTGTCGGGTGGCGAGCGGGTGATCGTCGAGGGGATCCAGAAGGTCCGTCCCGGCGAGAAAGTCAGCGCCCGGACGGCGCCCGCGCCAAGCGCGCCGGCGGGCGGCTAGCGGGTGCTGTCCGGCTTCTTCATCGGCCGGCCGAAATTCGCCATCGTCATCTCGGTGGTGATCACCCTGGTGGGCCTGCTCGCGCTGTCGGTGATCCCGGTCGCGCAATATCCGAACATCACCCCGCCCACGGTGTCGGTCTCGGTGAGCTATCCGGGCGCCAGCGCCGAGACGATCGCCAACACCATCGCCCAGCCGATCGAGGAGGCGGTCAACGGCGTCCCCGACATGCTCTACATGCAGAGCACGAGTTCAAGCTCGGGCAGCTACGGCCTGCAAGTCACCTTCGCGATCGGGACCGATCCGAACATTGACCAGGTGAACGTGCAGAACCGCGTGCAGCTCGCCGAGGCGCAATTGCCGACCGAGGTACAGCAGGAGGGCCTGACGGTCCGCGCCGCCTCGAGCGACTTCGTGCTCGCGGTCAACCTCTACTCGCCGGCGAACAAGTACGATCAGATCTTCATCTCGAACTACGCCTACATGCATCTCCAGCAGGAGATCGCGCGCACGCCGGGGGTCGGCAACACGCAGATCTTCGGCCAGCGCCAGTACGCGATGCGCATCTGGCTCAACCCGGTGCGGATGACCGCTCTCGGGATCGCCGCGAGTGACGTCATCGCCGCGATCCAGGCGCAGAACATCCAGGCCGCCGCCGGGCAGATCGGCCAGCCGCCGATCGCCGCCGGCCAGCAGCAGCAGATCACCGTGCTGGCGCCGGGTCGGCTGAGCGATCCGAAGCAGTTCGCCAATATCGTGGTCCGTACCAATCCGAACGGCGGGATCGTCCGTGTCGGCGATATCGCCCGGGTGGAGCTGGCGGCGCAGCAATACACCGCCTCCTCGGCGCTCGACGGCTCGCCCTCGGCGACGCTCGCGGTGTTCCAGTCGCCGAACTCCAACGCGCTGGCGGTCGCCAAGGCGATCGAACAGCAGATGGAGACCGCGTCGAAGCAATTCCCGCCCGGTCTGAAATACGCGATCGTCTACAATGCGACGAACTTCGTCAGCGCCAACATCCACGAGATACTCGTCACGCTGGCCATCACGCTCGCCCTGGTGGTAGCGGTGGTCTTCGTGTTCCTCCAAGACTGGCGGGCGACCTTGATCCCGACAATCGCGATCCCGGTCTCGCTGATCGGCGTGTTCGCGATCCTCTATCTGCTCGGCTACTCAGCGAACACGGTCAACCTGTTCGCGATCGTGCTGGCGATCACCTTGGTGGTCGACGACGCCATCGTAGTCGTGGAGAACGTGGCGCGCACTCTGGACGAGGCGCCGGAGATGCCGCTCGCGCAGGCGACCGAGCGGGCGATGGCGGAGATCACCGGGCCGGTGATCGCGACCACGCTGGTCCTCGTCGCGGTGTTCGCCCCGGTCGGCTTCATCGCCGGCGTCACCGGCGCGCTCTACCGGCAGTTCGCGGTCACCATCTCGGTCGCCGTCGTCATCTCGGCGATCAACGCCCTGACCTTGAGCCCGGCGCTCTGCGCACTGCTGCTGCGGCCGTCCAGGAAGGCGCGGTTCATTGGCTTCCGCTGGTTCAACCGCGGGTTCGACACCACCCGCGACGGCTATACGCGGGTGGTAAGGCTGCTGTCGCGCCGGTTGGCCCTCGCCGTCATCGGCATGGTGGCGGCGTTCGCTGTCGCCTATTTCCTGTTCCTGGGCACCCCCACGGCCTTCCTGCCGGAGGAGGATCAGGGGTACTTCTTCATCAACGTGCAGACGCCGAACGGCGCCTCGCTCGCGCGCACCCAGGCGGTCGTCCGCCAGGTCAGCGACATCGCCCTCAAGACGCCGGGGGTAGCGCACGCGATCGAGCTGGCGGGCTACAGCCTGATCTCCGGCAGCGCGGAACCCAATGCGGGCTCGATCATCGTCATCATGACGCCGTGGGGCGAGCGCGGCGCGAGCGAGGCGATCCCGCGCGTGATCGCCTCGCTTGCGCCCGGCTTCAGCGCCATCGCGGCGGCCAATATCGTGAGCTTCAGCCCGCCCGCCATTCCGGGCATCAGCCGGACCGGCGGGTTCAACTACGTCCTGGAGGCGCGCGCGGGGCAGAGCTACCAGCAGCTTGCCGCGGCGGCGCGCGGACTGATCTTCGCGGCCAATCAGAACCCCGACTTGCAAGCCGTGTTCACCAGTTTCTCCGCCGACGTGCCGCAATTCCTGGTCAAGGTGGACACCACGAAGGCGGCCTTGCTCGGGGTGACGCCGGCGGCGGTCTACGAGACCTTGCAGGCGAATCTGGGCGGCCAGTTCGTCAACGACTTCAACTATCAGAACTTCACGTTCCAGGTCATCGTCCAGGCCGACGCCCAGTTTCGCGCCAAGGTCAGCGACATCGACCAGCTCTATGTCCGCAGCTCCGCCGGGGCGATGGTGCCGCTGTCCGGGCTGGTGACGGTCTCGACCATCCAGGGCGCCGACGCGATCAATCTCTACAATCTGTTTCCGGCGGTGCTCATCAATGGCGCGACCAAGCCGGGCGTCAGTTCCGGGCAGGGGATAGCGGCGATGGAGCAGGTCGCGGCGAAGCACATGGCGCAAGGCTACGGCTCGGACTGGACGGGAATGTCGTACGAGGAGCTGCAAGCCGCGGGACAGGAAGCCTCGGCATTCCTGTTCGCGGTCGTGTTCGCATACCTGTTCCTCGTGGCACTTTATGAGAGCTGGACGTTGCCGCTTTCGGTGATCCTGCCGGTCGTGTTCGCGCTGATCGGCGGGCTGCTCGGGATCATGGCGCGCGGCATGGCGCTCGACGTCTACGGCCAGATTGGCCTCGTCCTGCTGATCGGCCTCGCGGCGAAGAACGCGATCCTGATCGTGGAGTTCGCCAAGGACCGGCTGGATCGCGGCGGTATCGACGTGCGCGACGCCGCCGAGGAGGGCGCGCGGACCCGCTACCGGCCGGTGATGATGACGGCGCTCGCCTTCATCTTCGGCGTGCTCCCGCTGGTATTCGCGACCGGAGCGGGCGCCGGGGCGCGGGTGTCCATCGGCACGACGGTGTTCGGCGGCATGGTGCTGGCGAGCTTCGTCGGCGTGCTGTTCGTGCCGCCGTTGTTCGCCGGGTTCGAGTTGCTGAGCGCGCGCGCCAGCCGCCTGTTCCACCGCCATCGCTCCCGCCCGCTGGCGTAGCCACACGAATTGATGAACACGGGGGCGGGAACGGCGTCGCCACTTGAGCGTAACTTGTGGTTCCGCCAACCAAGGAGAGCAGGACATGAGCGACAAGGTACAGGGCATGGCCCGCGACGCGGCCGGGCGCGTCCAGCAGGTCTTCGGCGAGACGATCGGTGATGCGCGGACGCAGGCGCAGGGCCTCTACAACCAAGCGAGCGGACAGGCGCAGGAGCAGGCAGGCCGGCTCGCCGAGGTCATTCGCGACCAGCCGCTCACATCGGCGCTGATCGCGCTCGGTGTCGGCTACATTCTCGGCCGATTGACGGGCTGAACCGCGACATGCGCGAACAGCATGGCGGGGTCCGGCATATTGCGTTGCAAAGAATTCGCGGAGGCAATTAGCGTAAGGGCGACTGGTCACGGCAGCGTTGCCGTCAGTTAGGGGTCGTTGGTCCCTACGTCTCCCAGACGTGAAGCCTCCCTGTTTACTTGCCCCCGGGTTCGCGCCCGGGGGTTTTTCTTGGGTATTGATTAACGCTCTATTGACGGGCGGCGGTTTCAGTGCGCGGCCGCCGGAATTCTGGATTGACGCGCGTCATCAGCGTCGAGCTTCAGCACCTCGCCGGCAAGATAGAGACTGCCGCAGATCAGCACCCGGCCGGACGATCCGGCCTCCCGCCCGATCCCGCGCAGCGCGTCCTCGACTCGCGGGCCGATCCGGGCGGCCCCCTTCGAGGCGGCGACGATCGCGGCGACCGGCAGGGCCAGATGCTGGTCCGGCTCCGCCACCGCCCAGACCGAGGCGGCGCGCGGGATCAGCGGCAGCAGGAAGGCGGCGGTGTCCTTTGACTGCTTCATGCCGATCACGAGGTGCGTCGGCCGGTCGCGCCAGATATCGAGCTGGGCGGCCAGCGCCGCGCCCGCACCGGGGTTGTGGCCGCCATCCAGCCACAACTCCCATCCGTCCGGCAAAAGCGCCGCCAGGCGTCCACCCAGGCGTTGCAGTCGGGCCGGCCACACCGCCGATGCCACGCCAAGCGCGTACGCCGGGGCGGAAAATCCGAACGGCGTGGCGCGCAACGCGCTGATCGCTATGCCGGCATTGTCATGCTGGTGCGGTCCCAGAAGTGACGGTCGCGGCAGATGCAGCGTGCCAGGCGGGTCGGTGAAGCGCAGGCCGTCGCCGTCCTCCATGATGTCCCAGTCGCGTCCGCGCAGGCGCACCGGCGCGCCGACGCGGGCGGCGGTGGCGAGCAACACCGCTTTCGCTTCGGGCTCCTGCGCGCCGATCGCGACCGGCACGCCCGGCTTGACGATCCCGGCCTTCTCGGCCGCGATCGCCCCCAGTGTGTCGCCCAGCAGGTCGCGATGGTCGAGCGAGATGGAGGTGATGGCGCAGGA
>JBDTFI010000176.1:0-3022 GCA_039938035.1 Acetobacteraceae bacterium
CGTGGTATAGCCGCTGCTTGCGCCATCATCTCGCCTCCGGATGGTGGGCGCAACAAGCGCCTCGCGTGTACACGGCGTCGCACCGCCAGGGGCCTTAGGTGTACACGGATTTTGTGCGCGGCTGTGCGCGATGTACACGGGAATCGGAGTGGTTGCGCCGCGATGTACACGGTCGTCGGGGTAGGTGTACGGAAGAATGGCGGCTGAGCGGGTCCACGTCATCGGGGCCTCCGGCCGATCGGGTGGCGCGCTGTGCCGGGCGTTGCTCGGTGCCGGGCGGGTCGTCGTGCCGGTGGTTCGCCATGCGGGGCGTTGGGCGGCGGCCGGGCTCGATGCGTCGCCCCGGCTCGCCGACCTTGGCGACCCGGACGCACTCGCCGCTGCGCTCGGCGATGCCGCCGTGGTCGTCTCCTGCGCGCACGCACGCCACGCCGCGCCCATCCTCGCCGCCGCGCCGGCGCGGGCGCGCTTCGTGCTGCTGGGCAGCACGCGCCGGTTCACGCGATGGCCCGATGCGCACGCCGCGGGGGTGATCGAGGGCGAGGCGGCGTTCCTCGCCTCCGGCCGGGCCGGGGTGATGCTGCACCCGACGATGATCTACGGGGCCGACGGCGAGGATAACGTCCAGCGCCTCGCCGCGCTGCTGCGCCGCTTGCCCGTGGTGGCGTTGCCGGGTGGCGGCACGGCGCTGGTGCAGCCGATCCAGCAGGACGACGTGACGCGAGCGGTCCTGGCGGCGATCGATCACCCGTGGGACGCGCCCCGGACGCTGGTGATCGCCGGGCCGACCCCCCTGCCCTACGCCGATTTCGTCCGCGCGGTGGCCTTCGCCGCCGGGCTGCGCCCGCCCCGGATCGTCGCCCTGCCCGGCCGGATGCTGGTCGCGCTCGCCCCGCTGCTCGGCCGGCTGCCGTTCCTGCCCCGGGTCCGGACGGCGGAGGTCCGCCGGCTGCTGGAGGACAAGGCCTTCGATACCGCGCCCATGCGCCAGTGTCTCGGGGTGACGCCCATGTCGCTGGCCGACGGTCTTGCGCGCACCTTCGCCCGGCCGCACAACGGGCGGGTAAGCGCCGGAGCCTGAGCATGCCGATCATCAACCGCATCGCCGATTTCCATGAGCAGATGACCGCGTGGCGGCACGATCTGCACACCCACCCGGAGCTGGCCCTCCAAGAGGTCCGCACCAGCGGGGTCGTCGCCGAGAAATTGCGTGAGTTCGGGGTGGACGAGATCGTCACCGGCATCGCCCGGACGGGCGTGGTCGGGGTGATCCACGGCCAGGGCGGCGCCGGAGGACAGGCAATCGGGCTGCGCGCCGACATGGACGCGCTGCCGATCGAGGAGGCGACGGGGCTCGACTACGCCTCCGTCAATCCCGGCGTGATGCACGCCTGCGGCCATGACGGGCACACGACGATGCTGCTCGGCGCGGCCAAATACCTCGCCGAGACGCGCAACTTCGACGGCACGGTGTACGTGATCTTCCAGCCGGCCGAGGAGAACGTGGGCGGCGGGAGGATGATGGTCGAGGAGGGGCTGTTCGAGCGTTTCCCGATGCGCCAGGTGTTCGGGATGCACAACTGGCCGTCCGTCCCCGCCGGCCAGTTCGTCTGGCGGGAAGGCCCGATGATGGCGGCGGTCGCCAACATCGAGATCACCATTACCGGCAAGGGCGCGCACGGCGCGCACCCCAACGACGGCATCGACCCGATCGTCGTCGCCTCGCAGATCGTGACCGCGTTGCAGACGATCGTCTCGCGCAACGTCGAGCCGACCGAGGCGGGCGTCGTCACCATCGGCCACATCAACGGCGGGCACATCTACAACGTGATCCCCGAGACCGTGCGGATGCTCGGGACGGCGCGGTGGTTCAAGGAGGCGGTGGGCGACAAGCTCGAATCGGGCGTGCGCCGGCTGGCGACGGGGATCGCCGAGAGCTTCGGCGCGCGTGCCGAGGTGGTGTTCGACCGCGCCTTTCCGGCCACGGTCAACGATGCCGAGGCGACCCAGATGACGCTCGCCGCCGCCCGCGCGGTCGCCGGTGAGCAGCGGGTCGAACCGATGGCCAATCCGACGATGGGCGGGGAGGATTTCGCGTTCATGCTGCAAGCCAAGCAGGGCAGCTACATCATGCTGGGCGGCGGGCGCGATGCGAACGAGCCGCGGGTCCACCATCCGAAATACGACTTCAACGACGCGATCCTGCCGGTCGGGGCGTCGTACTGGGCGACGCTGGCGGAGCAGTTGCTGCCGCGGCGGGACTCGTAGGGCGGAAAGCGCAGCGCATTCCGCCACTTGCTCGGTGTCGTCGCGGCGGAATGCGCTTCGCTTTTCTGCCCTACTGCAAATCGACCGCGTGCGCCTTCAGATCGTCGAGGGCGCAGTCGCCCAGCGCGCTGATCTCGGTCGCCAGCAGCACCACGTGGGGCGCCTTGTCGGCCTCGTGCGCCTCGGCCCAGCGGGCGGCGCAGAGGCACCAGCGATCGCCCGGTTTCAGGCCGGCGAAGCCGAACTCCGGGCGGGGCGTGGACAGGTCGTTACCGCGTGCCTTGCTGAACGCCAGGAACGCGGCCGTCATTTCCACGCAGACCGTATGGCAGCCGATATCCTCGGGGCCGGTGTCGCAGCAGCCGGTCCGGTAGAACCCCGTCCTCGGCTGTAGCGAGCAGATCTCGAGCGCCGTTCCCAGCACGTTGCGCGACCCGCTCCGTCGTCCGCCGTCGCCCGCATCGAGCGGCATCGCAGCCTCCATCATTCGCGCGCCAGCGAAAGCCCCCGTCCGGGGCGCCTGTCAAGCGACGCACGCCCGGTTATGCTGGGCGCATGACGCGCAAGGGACACCACATGGCACGGCTGAAGATCGGTCTCTGCTACATCCCCGATTACCACGCCGACCTGTCGGGGTCGTGGCGGGACTGGTACGAGAACATGATCGCCGAGGTGAAGCTCGCCGAGCGCCTCGGCCTGGACGGCGCATGGTTCGCCGAGCATCGCGTTCCCGGCTTCGCCTTCGGCAACCCGG
>JBDTFI010000177.1:0-3331 GCA_039938035.1 Acetobacteraceae bacterium
CGGACCATCGGAGATGATGGCGGCCTGCATGGCGCCGATGCGGAAGCGGTGGATCAATTTGGCGACTCCAAAGGGGCGCAGGCCGCATCCAGCCATTGGCGGGTCGGCGCGTCGAGATGCGGGCCGATCTCGGCGGCGACGCGGGCGTGGTAGGCGTCGAGCCAGGCGCGCTCGGCGGGATCGAGAAGCGCCGCGTCGATCAGGTTTCGGTCGAAGGGCGCGAGCGTGAGCGTCTCGAAGCGCAGGAACGGCTTGGTTGCATCCGCCAACTCGGCCGGCTGCACCAGCAGCAGGTTCTCCAGCCTTATGCCGTAGGCGCCCGGCAAGTAGAAACCCGGCTCATTCGACAGGATCATTCCCGCGGCGATCGGAATCGGCCGGGCGAGACGCGAGAGGCTTACCGGGCCTTCGTGGACCGAGAGAAAGCTGCCCACTCCGTGGCCCGTCCCATGGTCGTAGTCGAGCCCGACCTGCCACAGCGCCCGCCGGGCGAAGGCGTCGAGATGGGCGCCGCCCACGCCGTGCGGGAAGACCAGCGTGGCGATCGCGATGTGGCCCTTGAGAACGCGGGTCGCCCGCGCGCGCAGCTCCACCGGTGCCACGTCGGGACCCGTCCATATCGTGCGGGTCACGTCGGTCGTGCCGTCCGGAAACTGGGCGCCGGAGTCTATAAGGTAGACCTCGTTGCCGCGGATCGGCCGGTCGGTCTCCGGTGTGACCCGGTAGTGGATCACCGCGCCATGCTCTCCGGCGCCGGAGATCGCGGGGAAGCTTTCGCCGCGGAAATCGGCGGTTTCGCCGCGCAACGCCAGCAGCCGGGCAGCGGCTGACATCTCCGTCTCCGCCCCGCTCGCTCCCGCTTCGGCGAGGAAACGCAGGAACCGGTTGAGCGCCACCGCGTCGCGCGCGTGCGCGGCCCGCGCACCCTGCTGCTCCACGTCGTTCTTGCACGCCTTGGGCAACAAGCAGGGGTCCGGGCCGGACGCCGGCTCGGCGCCCGCCGCGCGCAACTTCTGCGTGAACCAGACCGGAGAGCCGGCGGGATCGACCCGGACCCGGCCCTTCAGGCGATCGAGCGCCGTCCCGAGCGCCTCGGGTGGAGCAGCGACAACGTCGTTGCCCAGCCAGGCGCGCGTCTCGCCGTCCAGCTTGGCCGGGTCCATGAACAGCTCCACCCGCGCATCGTCGTGCAGGATGGCGAAGCCGAGCGCGAACGGAGTGAACGCGACGTCGCCGCCGCGGATGTTGAGCAACCAGGCGATCGAGGCGGGATCGGTCAGAACGGCGGCATTTTGACGGGCTGACCGCAGCGTCTCCGCGATCTCGGCACGTTTCTCGGTGGCGGCGCGACCGGCGAAACGCAGAGTATGCGGCTGTACTAACGCCCGTGGCGGGGCAGGGCGGTCGGCCCAGACGGCGTCGAGCGGGTTGTGCGCGACCGGCTTCATCGCGAGACCCGCCTCGGTGTAGCGGGCGAGTGCCTCCTCGCTGATGAGCATGGGATCATAGCCGATGCGGGCGTTGGGTGACACATGCGCGGCGAGCCAGGCCGGAGGCGGGTCGTCGGTGAGGTGGCGGCGTTCCCAGAGGGAAGGATCAGTCTGCTGCTCGAGTTGCAGCACATATCGCCCGTCGGTGAATACGGCCGCGCGGTCGGCGAGCACGACGGCGATCCCGGCGCTGCCGGTGAAACCGGTCAGCCACGCCAGGCGTTCGGCGCATTCCGGCACATATTCGCTCAGGTGCTCATCCGCGCGGGGCACGATGAAGCCGGAGAGGCCAAGGCGAGCCAGTTCGGAGCGAAGGGCGGCGAGGCGCGTGGTGGGTCCGCTCATCCCTGGACCGCCCTCCTGCACGAAAATGTCATAGCTCAACCGGACCTCATGCTGTTTGCGCATGGCTGGCGGGAGGAATGTGCGCTCATTACCTGCCAGATAATTCCCATGTTGCGGTGCAGCGCGTCCAAGGGTGCTTCGTCGCTACGACCCTGTGCCGGACCTGGATGCGCGTAACAAAAAGGGATTTCCATGAGCGTGCATCCTTCCAAGCAGGCCGTGGCCTTCGCACTTCCCGAGATGCTGTCCTACCACAGCACCTGGGATGATGCCGACTACGAGCCTGTTCTGCCCCACCGGCGCGGCTGGGCGGACCGACTGGCCGTCTTTGCCCGCGTCCGGAATTTCACGCGGCGGATGTCTGCGAAGCAGGAGCTGTACTCCATGTCCGACCGCGAACTCGCCGATATCGGGCTCAATCGGTACGATGTCGAGCGGGTCTTCGACCCTGCGTTCGCGCGCGAACACGCGTCGCGCGGGCTCTGAGCCCAATGCGCCGGCCGGCGCCCAGTCGGCCGGCGGATCGTCAGTCTTCCGAGGCGACGGTGCCCGCCGTCGTGCCACCGTCGATCACGATCGTCTGGCCAGTGAGGAAGCTGCCGGCCTTGGACGCCATGAACACGGCGGCGCCGGCGATCTCGTCGGGCTCGCCGATACGTTGGAGGGGCGTACCCTTGGTGCGCTTGCGGTAAAGCTCCGGGTTCTCCCACAACGCCCGCGCGAAATCGGTCCGCACCAAACCCGGTGCGATGGCATTGGCGCGGACATTGCGCGGTCCCCATTCGACCGCGATGTTGCGCGCGAGTTGCATGTCGGCGGCCTTGGAGATGGCGTAGAGGCCGAGTTGGGCGGAGCCGCGCAGCCCGCCGATCGAGGAGATGATGATCACCGATCCGCCGCCGTGTTCCGCCATGCCCGGCAGTACCATGTTGCAGAGCCAGAAATTGCTGCGGACATTGGCGCCCATGACCCGCTCGTAGACCTCGTCGGACGCTCCGGCGGCGGGGCCGAGATAGGGGTTCACGGCGGCGTTACACACCAGGATGTCGATGCCACCCCAGAGCGCCTTGGTCTTGTCGACCAGGTTCTGAAGGTCGTCCTTGCGCGCGATGTGGCACGCGATGACCGTCGCCTCCCCGCCGCGCTCGCGGATGCCGCCGGCCACCTGCTCGCACATATCGGCCTTGCGGCTGGACACCACGACCTTGGCGCCATGCTCGGCCATGCGCTCGGCGATGGCGCGGCCGATCCCTTTTGACGAGCCGGTGACGATCGCGACCTTGCCGGTCAGGTCGAACAATGAAGATGCCATGCGTTGCCCCCATAGCTGCGGCTGCTTGCCGTGAATTCTTACTCGTGAGTATGCTCGCGACCCAGGGAACGTCAAATCAAGGGCAATTATGAACACCTCGCTACGGGCCAACTACCGCCATGCCGATCTGACCCGGCTGCTGAACCCCGCCTCGGTGGCCGTCATCGGCGCCTCCCAGCGCGCC
>JBDTFI010000178.1:0-12466 GCA_039938035.1 Acetobacteraceae bacterium
TTTTTGGTTCTTTTTTTCAAAAAAGAACCCTTATTCTTTCGGCCGCAGCTTCGCCACCTCCGCGTCGGTCGGCACCGCGTTGATCCCGTCCACGTAGCGCCAGTCCACCATCACCCCCTGGCCGCCCTTTACCGCCGTCTTGCCCACATAAGTGCCGAGCGTGCTCTGATGGTCCTGCTTGCGCCACAGCGCCCGCCCGAACGGCGTGTCGAACGCCACGCCGGCGAACCCGTCCGCCATCTTCTCGCTGTCCACCGACCCGCTTCTGGCGATCCCTGCCACGATCCCGGTAATCAACGCGTGCCCCACCACGCTGCCCATCTCCGGCAGCGTCTTGAACCGCTCCTTGTACTGCGCGATGAAATGCGTGCCCGAGGTGTTGATCACGCTCTCCACCGGATACCCGGTCACGATCCAGCCCACCGGCGCCTCGTCGCCCAGCGGCTTCAGATATTCCGGCTCGCCGGTCAGCATACTCACCACACCGCGCTTCTCGAACAGCCCGCGGGTGTTGCCGGCCCGCACGAACTTGGTCAGGTCGGCGCCGAACGTCACATTGAAGATGTTGTCAGGCTTGGCCGCGTCCAGCGCCGCCACCGTGGCGCCGGCATCGATCTTGCCCAGCGCCGGCCATTGCTCGCCGACGAACGTGGTATCCGGCCGCTTCCTGGCCATCAGCAGCTTGAACCATTTCACGGCGGACTGGCCGTATTCGTAGTTCGGCGCCACCGTCGCCCAGCGCGTCGCCTTCAGCGCGGCGGCGTCTTGGATCAGCATGGCCACTTGCATGTAGGTGGATGGGCGCAACCGAAAGCACGTCTTGTTGCCGTCCGACCACACCAGCGCGTCGCCCAGCGGCTCACCGGCGACGTACAGCTTGTTGGCGTGCAGCGCGTAATCGGATAGCGCCAACCCGATGTTCGACAGGAACCCGCCGGCCAGCAGATCGACCTTCTGGTCGTTCACCAGCTCGCCCGCGAGGCGGATCGCATCAGGTGGCTTGCCGGCGTCGTCGCGGGAGATGACCTCGATCTTCCGCCCGAGCGCCCCGCCGTTCGCGTTCACCTCGTCGACCGCCATCTGCCAGCCCTTGCGATAGGGCTGCGTGAACGCGGGAATCGCGGTGTAGCTGTTGATCTCGCCGATGCGGATCGGGCTCGTGCCTTGGGCGCGCACGATCGCCGGCGCGGCCAGCAAAGAAACCGTGCCGCCGAGCGCGGCACGGCGCGTGATACTGCTCATTGTGCTTTCCCCTTCAGCGTAGCCCGTCCTTGCCTTCGATCCTGTCCACCGTAAGCCCACCGATGCGGGGCAGCGGGCGGCCGGAATCGGTGAGCACGATCGCGACGACGATCTCGTCGCGGCGCGGCGCGTCCGGCACGCGAATTTCCATCGCGTCGAAATGGCTGCGCACGAAGGCTGCGTCCTTGTGACCGAGCGGCACGTCGATCGCGCTCCCCATGCCGCCGCGCTTCTTGGCGCTCGGGATCAACGCGGCGCCCGTTTCGACGGCCTGGCGCAGCGGGGCGCCGAGCTTCGGGTGCAGGATCGCGGCGGCGTGCTCCAGCTCGCCGTCCTCGCCGACGAGGGCCGCCTTGCCATAGCTCTGCGCCGCGCTCCCAAGGGCGGCGGCCGCGCGTTCGCCGAGCAATCCGCCGAGCTGTTCGCCAATGGCGACGAGCGGCCCCAGGTCGTCGACGAAACGGCCGGCGAACGGGTTCGCGATAACGGCGATCGCGGCGACCTTGCGGGTCGGCGGCGCGATCTCCCGGCCGGCCTCGGTACAGGTCTCCTCGACGATCGTTATCAGCTTGCGGATCATGGTTCGTCTCTATCTGAGCTGGTCGAGAAGCGCCAGAAGCCGCGCCCGTTCAGCCGTTGAAAGGGGCGCGAGGGTCGCTTCGGTGATGCGCGCCGCGCAAGGAACGGCCTGCTCGGCGAGGCGCCGCCCGGCGGCGGTGAGCGAGACCATCAACAGCCGCGCATCGTCGGGATCCGGGCTGGTCTCGGTGATGCCGCGCCGGGTCAACCGGTCGATGACGCCCTTGATCGTCGCCCCGTCCATCGCGGTAAGTCGGCCCAGCCGATTCTGCGAACACGACCCGTGTTCGCGCAGCTTGACGATCGCGGAAAACTGCGTGGGCGTCAGCTCGCCGATCATCATCTCGCCGAACAGGGCAAGATGGCGCTGATTGACCTGGCGGAGGACGAAGCCGACTTGCTGTTCGAGGACGTAGGGAAGCGTCATGGCGTGCGCGGGCCGCGCAACTCGCCACCCCTACCGTCATGCCCGGACTTGGTCCGGGCATCCACGACTTTGCTGGCAGCCAGGAAGACGTGGGTGGCCGGACCAAGTCCGGCCATGACGGTACTCATGACAGTACGCATCAACCCCCCACCAGCTCCGGCACCCGCTCCGCCGGCGGGGTGTTGCGGCTGCGTCCGCAGCGGACGATGCCGCCGATCACCACCATGCCGATCCCCGGCAGGTCGCCCTTGCGAACGCTGTCGAGCAGATCCGTCCCCGATGAATGCTGCGCCCGGTCCATGAGCACGAAATCGGCCGCGCGACCCGTCTCGATGATGCCGCAGTCAAGCGCGCGCATCCGCGCCGTGTTGCCGGTGGCGCAGGCGAAGACCTGTTCCGCCGGCGTATCGCCGAGCGAGGACAGCAGCGCGATCGTCCGCAATATCCCGAGCGGCTGCACGCCCGACCCGGCGGGACTGTCGGTGCCCAGGATCACCCGGTTCAACTGCCCCAGTTCCTTGGCGAAACGCAGCGCCGTCAATCCGGCCAACTCGTTGCCGTTATGCACGATCTCGATGCCCCGATGGCAGCGTTCGCACAGGCAGCGTATCTGCATCGGCGGCAGGGCGGTGTGCCCACCGTTGATGTGGCCGATGATGTCGGCGTCCGCCTCCAGCACCGTGTCGGCGTCGATATAGCCGGAGCCGGGGACGCTCGGGCCGCCGGTGTGGATCGTGCTCTGGATGCCGTGCTTGCGCGCCCAGGCGACCATGCGCCGCGCCTCGTCGCCTGCCTTGACCGTGCCCAACCCGACCTCGCCCAACAGCTTCACCCCGCCGCGCGCCAACTCGGCAAAGTCGCTCTCCTCCATGCCGTTCTCCAGCACCGGCGCGCCGGCCAGCACCTTCACCCCAGCCGGGCGGAAATTCTCGTAGGCGCGCTGCGCGGCGATGGCGAGCGCCTTCACCCCGATCACGTCGCGCGGCCGCCCGGGCGTGTGCACCTCGCCGGCCGAGACCATCGTGGTAACGCCGCCGTGCAGACAACTCTCGATCCATCCCACCTGGTTCTGCCGCGGCGTCCAGTCGCCGAGTACAGGATGCACATGGCTGTCGACCAGCCCGGGCGCGAGTGCGCATCCGTGCGCGTCGATCACCACGCGAGCGTTGTCGGTGTCGCAGTCCGCCGCGCGGCCGATCGCGACGATGCGGCCGGCTTCGGCGACGATGGTGTCCGCGTCGAGCAACGGCGCTTCGAGCTTGCCTGATAGCAGCAGCCCGATGTTTCGGATCACCAGTTTGCCGGCTTGCTTCTCCGGTCCGGCGGCAAGCGCCATCGTCAGCCTCCCTTCGATCGCATCGCGCGCGCCGCGGCGAGCACCGCGTCGATGATGCCCTGGTAGCCCGTGCAGCGGCAAAGATTGGCCGAGAGCGAGTCACGCAGAGCCGCGTCGGAGGCGTGCGGGTCACGTTCCAGAACCGACGCGGCGAGCATCAGGAATCCCGGCGTGCAGAATCCGCATTGCAGCCCGTGATGCGCCATGAACGCCGTCTGCAACGGATGGAAACCGCCCGGTGGCGCCAGACCCTCGACGGTGCGGATCGGTTGTCCTTCGGCCTGCACCGCGAACATGAGGCAGGACCGGACGGCCTCGCCACCGACGATGACGGTGCAGGCGCCGCAGATGCCGTGCTCGCAGCCGACATGCGTGCCGGTCAGGCCGCATTCCTGGCGGATCGCGTCGGCCAAGGTGTGGCGCGCTTCGACCTCGATGCGGTATGTCGCGCCGTTGATGTCGAGCGTAAGCTTCATCCCGCTTCCCGCAGCGCCGCATGGATGCGCGCCGGCGTCGCCGGCATCTCGTCGATCTCCGCACCGAACGGCGCGAGTGCGTCGTTGATCGCGTTCATCACCGCAGCCGGCGCACCGATGGCGCCGCCCTCGCCAAGCCCCTTCGCCGCGGTGATCGAGGGCGTTGCGGAGGTTTGGAGATGCGCGATCTCGATCCGAGGAATCTCCCGCACCGTCGGCAACAGGAAGTCGGCGAACGAGGTGCTCAGCGGGTCGCCCGCGTCGGTGTAAACGACCTCCTCCAGCAGCGCGTTGGCGATGCCCTGGGCCACGCCGCCCCTGATCTGGCCGTCCACGATCATCGGATTGATCAGCCGCCCGGCATCCTCGGCCACGATGAAGCGCTCGATCGACACCGCGCAGGTCTCGACATCCACCTCCACGATCGCGAGATGGCACGCATTCGAAAATGTGCCTGCCGGATCGTAGGTCGCGCTTTCCGCGAGCCCCGGCTCGACCTCGAAGCGATGCGCCTGATGGTAGGACGCGCGCGCCAGGGTCGCGATCGGAATCGTGCGGTCAGTCCCGACGATCCGCGCCGCGCCGTCGTCCAGCATGATGTCGGCCGCGTCCGCCTCCAGCATCGTCGCCGCGATCGCCAGCAGCTTCCGACGCACCTTGCGCGCCGCCAGCAGCGAAGCTCCGCCGGCGATCACCAGAGAGCGGCTGGCGAACGTGCCCCAGCCATAGGGCGTATCGTCGGTATCGCCGTGGATGACCCGAATGGCTTCGGGCGTCACGCCCAACTCGTCGGCGATGATCTGCGCGAGCGCGGTCTCCAGCCCCTGGCCGTGCGGCGAGGCGCCGATCCGCGCTTCCACCGCGCCGGACGGGTCCATCGCGATCCGCACGGTCTCCCATCCCGGCGTCACGTCCATGCCACGCGCCGCGAAGGCGGGCGAGCCGTAGCCGGTGCGCTCGCAAAAGGTGGACAAGCCGATGCCAAGATACCGCCCCGCCGCCCGCGCCACCGCCTGGCGGGCGCGGAACGAAGGCGCGTCGGCCATGCTCAGCGCGCGCTCCATCGTCTCGAGATAGGTCCCGGGATCATAGGTCAGGCCGCTCGCGCTGACATAGGGAAATCGCGTGACGAGGTTGCGCCTGCGGATATCCCACGGCTCGATGCCGAATTCCCGCGCCGCCTTGTCCATCAGCCGCTCCATCGCGAGGGTCAGGGCCGGCCGAGCTACCCCGCGATACGGCGCGCTGCTGCACGTGTTGGTCACCGCGCCGCGCACCCGGCACGCGTACTCCGCGACATCGTACGGTCCAGGCAACTCGGCAAGCGACATCAGCGGCTCGACGGCGGCGGTATTCGGATAGGGCGCATAAGCGCCGACATTGGCCAGCACCTCCCCGGTCAGCGCGATCAGCTTCGCGCCCGCATCAAACGCGCCCGTCACCGACAGGTCCATGTCGCGCGCGTGAAAACTCGCCATCAGGTTCTCACGCCTATCCTCGGTCCAGGCGACGGAGGTGCGTAGGTGCCGCGCGAGCCAGACCAACACGACGAACTCCGGTGCCAGCGACATCTTCTGGCCGAACCCACCGCCTACGTCAGGGGCGATCACACGCAGATCGGCCTCGCGAATCCCCAGAAGATCGGCGATGACTGTCCGCATCATGTGCGGCGTCTGCGTGGTGGCCGTCAGCGTGACGCGCCAGCTCGCCGGATCGAATGCGGCGTGCGCCGCGCGCGGCTCCAGCGGCGAGGCATTCTGCCGATTGGAGCGCACCGAACAGGCGACCACGCGATGCGTACGGGAAATCGCAAGACGGTGGCCCGCGGTCTCGATCGCCGCTTCCACGACGATGTTGCCTGGAACCTCCGCCCGCACGAGCGGCGCGCCCGGTGCGGCCGCGTCGCGTGCGTTCGTGACAGGCGCGGCGGCGATGATCTCCACCTCGACCTGATCGGCGATGTCCTCAGCCGCTGCGTCGCTGTCGGCCACCACGACGGCAACGGGATCGCCGACGTAGCGCACGATGCCGTCGGCCAGCACCGGCTGCTCGATCGGGATGTAGCCGAACTTGTGCAGCATCGGCCGGATCGGCTTCACGCCGGCGAGGTCGGCGATGGTGAACACCGTCGCGCCGTCGGGCGGCATGATGCGGACGATACGACCCGCCGCGACCACGCTGCGCACGAAGCGCACCCGAAACCGGGCCGGCAGATCGGCGGTGAAATGACCTTGCCCGCGCACCAGCGCCGGGTCCTCCAGACGGAGGATCGGGCGACCCGCCCAGCCCATCATTGCAACGAGCCCAGCAGGGCACGGCGCGTGCTCGCCCGGACCAGATCGCGGCGCAGCGTGACGGGGATTTGCGGGTCTTCCATCGGCTCGATCGACGCGGCAGCCACGTCCGACGCGCGCGCGAACGCAGCCGGGTCCGGGACATGGCCGTCGAGCACGGCCTCCGCCGCCGTCACCCGGCGCGGCACCGCCTCCGCGCCGCCAATGCCGACGCGGGGCTCGATGATGCGTCCATCCACGACGCGGTACGTCACCAGCGCCATCGCCATCGCGAAATCCCCAGCCCGCCGGCTCTGCTCACAAAAGCCGAACCGCGCGCCCCCCACCAGCAATGGCAGCCGCGCCTCGACCAGCATCTCGTCCTCGGCCAACGCCGTCGTCATGATCCCACGAAACCAACCCGCGGCGGCGATCGTGCGTACCCCGCGCGGGCCGTGCGCAACCATCTCGCCGCCGAGCGTGGCGAATACCAGGCACCATTCGGACGCCGGGTCGGCGTGCACGAGGCTGCCGCACAGCGTACCACGTGCGCGGATCGGGCCATGCCCGATATGCGCCGCGACCGTTGCGAGAAGTCCGCCGAGCGGCCCGGGTACGGCCGACGCCCGAAACGCGGCGTGACGCACGGTGGCGCCGACGCTCAACCGGTCGCCATCCACCGCCATGCGATCGAGTCCGGGAATGCGGTTGATGTCGATGAGATGCGACGGTTGCGCCAAACGAAACGCCATGATCGGCACCAGGCTCTGCCCGCCGGCCAGGATGCGCCCGCCCTCCGGCGCCAGCGCGCCCAGCAGCGCGACCGCCTGCTCCACGCTTCGCGCTGCGTGATAGGTGAAAGGCGCCGGCTTCATCGCGCGGGTGGACCTCCCGGAACTTCGTTTGTATGCTAATGATCGCGGTAAGCCCGTGTCAAACCGATTGGAGGATGGCGATGGCCGAGGACGGCCGCATCCGTTGCGACGCCTGCCCCGTGCTCTGCTACATCAAGCCCGGCATGACCGGCGCCTGCGACCGCTATGCCAACGATGCAGGCACCTTGGTCCGCGTCGATCCGCAAGTGGTGCTCGACAGCTCCACGCAAGCGGTCCCGTTCCTCGGGCGCAAAGCCGATTGGGACGGCGACATCGTCGGCGGCCCCGCCTTCCTGACCGCGATCGGCGCCGGCACCACCTATCCCGACTACAAGCCGGCGCCGTTCATCGTCGCCTCCGAGGTCGACGGCGTCGACATGGTCACCGTCGTGACTGAGGGAATCTTCAGCTATTGCGGCGTGAAGGTGAAGATCGACACCGACCGCCATATCGGCCCCGAGCGCAGTCTCGTGCGCGCCGAGGGCGAGCCGATCGGGCATGTCATGACCGGCGAGTACGGCTCGCAGATGCTCTCCCTCGGCGGCGTGCATCATTTGACCGGCAGCGGCAAGAAGACCGGACGGGTGACGTGCGAGGCGCTGCTCGCGCTCAGCAATTGCCATGCGGTCGGACTGACCGTCGATGACGGCGTGACATTGGTGATCCGGGCCGGCCAACCCCCGATCATCAATGGCGAACCCGAGGCGCGGATGCGGGTCGGCTGTGGGTCGGCGACGATCGGCATGTTCGCCCGCCAGTGGCTGGGCAAGGCCGACGAGGTCGTGGTCGTCGACGATCACATCACCGGCGTGCTGTCCGAACACCAGGCCGGCAAGGTGCTCGGCATCGCCGACACCGGCCTGCGTCTTCGCGGCCGCCGCTCCACGCCGGGGCGTTATTTCGAGGTGGCCAACCCCGGCACCGGCTGGGGCGGCACCGACATCGCCGATCCGTTGTCGATCCTCGAACCGTTCGATCCGAAGAAGGCGCATCCCGGCCTGACGATGCTGATGGTCAGCACCACCGGGGAGCACGCCGCCTATTTCGAACTGGACGAGGCATTGCGCCCGGTGCAACGCGACATGCCGGCCGCGCTGGCGTTCTCGGTCGAGCGCATCAAGGAGAACTGCGAGCCGGCACTCGCGAGCGTGCTGTTCATGGGCGGCGCCGGCGGCTCGCTGCGCGCCGGGGTGACTGAAAACCCGATCGGACTCACGAGATCGGTGAAGGACACACTGACCCGCGTCACCTGCGGCGGCGCGCCGGTCTATGTGTGGCCCGGCGGCGGGATCACCTTCATGGTCGACGTCACGCTGCTGCCGGCGAACGCCTTCGGTTACGTGCCGACACCCGCGCTGGTGGCACCGATCGAGTTCACCATGCGGCGCGCGGACTACGCGATGCTGGGCGGGCACATGGACCAACTGCGCCCGCTCGCCGAAGTGCTGGCCGAGGCGCGCCAGAACCGGGCGTGACCCGGCTCACCGCGCGCCTGCTGGCGGACGGGCGCCGTCTGCATCTGAACGACGGCCCGATCGATCTCATCATCGAGGCATGGGGATCGCCGGCTTCGGTGCGCGCCGCGTACCGCGCGGCAACGGCGCGGGCGGCGACGATCCTCGACGAACTATGCGCCGAACTATCGCTCCTGCGCGCGCCGGCCACAGCCGACAGCCCCGGCGGGCGCGGCGCAACGGCGCGGCGGATGCAGGCGGCGGTGGCGCCACACGCCGCAAGCGCGTTCATCACGCCGATGGCGGCGGTCGCCGGCGCGGTCGCCGAGGAAGTGCTCGGCGCGATGCGCGATGCGACGGACCTCGCCCGGGCCTACGTCAACAACGGCGGCGACATCGCGCTGCATCTGGCGTCGGGCGAGCGTCTCGCGCTCGGACTGGTGGACCGACCCGACCAGCCTTCGCTGTTTGCCCGCGCGATCATAGAGGCGGCGGAGCCGGTGCGGGGCGTCGCCACCAGCGGCTGGCGCGGGCGCAGCCATTCGCTTGGCATCGCCGACGCCGTCACCGTGCTCGCCGACACCGCCGCGGTCGCCGACGCCGCCGCGACGATGATCGCCAACGCGGTTGATCTGCCCGGGCATCGTCCCGCTATCACCCGCGTTGCCTGCAACGCGATCGATCCCGATAGTGACCTCGGCGACCGACTGGTCACGCGTGACGTGGGTACGCTCACGTGCGAGGAGATCGAGGCGGCGCTCGCCAACGGCGTCGCCGTGGCGCGGGCGTTAGTGACCGCGGGATTGGCGCGCACGGCGGCGCTGCACTTGCGCGCGCGGACTATGGTGATATGAAGTCCACAAGTGATGGTATATTCGGTCAGCGAAACAAGACGACTTAAGCGAAGGGAGAGACCGATGCGGAAAGCCATGTCCGGGCTGCGCGCGTTGCTGTGCGCGGCGGTGCTAGCGGAAGCGTCCAGCCTCGGAGTCGGCGGAACGGCGCGCGCCGCCGAGCCGATCGTCATCGGCGCCACCACGTCGCAGACCGGACCGCTGGCCGAGGACGCCGATTACCAGAACCGCGGCATCCAGCTCGGGATCGAGCAGGCGAATGAGCATGGCGGCTGGCTCGGGCGCAAGCTCGAGCTGAAGCTGTATGATGACAAGAGCGATCCCGGCACCGCCGTGCGGCTCTACACGCGGCTGATCACCAACGACAAGGTCGACCTGCTGATCGGTCCCTACTCCAGCGGCGTCACCCAGGCGGTCGCGCCGCTGATCAACAAGTACGAGTACGCGACGCTTGAGCCCGGCGCCTCGCTGCCCGACATCTTCGTCGAAGGCAACAAGTGGAACTTCCAGGGGATCGCCTCCTCGCTGCAATATCTCGACGAGGTGCTGCCGATCGCCAAGAAGGGAGGCGCCACCTCGGTCGCCGTGCTGGCGCTGAAATCCGCCTACTCGCTCGCCTGCTACAAGGCGCGGGTCGGGCAGGCCGAAAAGCTCGGGATGAAGGTGGTCTACCAGACCACCTACTCGTTGCCGCAGCCGGACTTCGCGGCGATCGGGCTGGCGATCAAGAACGCCCACCCGGACGTGGTGATCGCATGCAGCTACTATCCCGACGCGGTCGGGTTGACGCAGGCGCTCCACAATCAGGGCTTCGCGCCGCGTTACCTCGCCGAGGCGATCGGGCCGGTCGAGGCGGCGTTCGGCAAGGCGGTCGGCAGCCTCGCCAACGGCATCATCTCCAACACCGGCTGGTGGGCGAACTTCAAAACGCCGGGCAACCCGGAGTTCGTGGCTTCCTACACAGCGAAATATAATCAGGCGCCCGACTACCACGCCGCCGCCGGCTTTACCGCGGTCGCGGTGCTCGGCGCCGCGGTGGAGGCGACGAAGTCGCTGGACCAGGGGAAAATCCGGGAATGGCTGCTGCACAACCAGCCGAACACGATCCAAGGGCCCTTCAAGTCGAACCCGTACGGCCTCGCCCAAGGGTTCTCCCAGAGCCTGGTGCAGGTCCAGGACGGGGTGATCAAGCTGATCACACCGCCGGAATTGGCGGAGGCCCCGTTGCTCGTTCCCTACCCCGGTAAGTGAGCGACGGAAGTCGGCTCGTGGGCAGTGTGGTTTCCAACGTCAAGCCTGGCTGGGCTGCATCCGGGGGTGACCTCCAGGGCCATCGCAAATGACTGACAACACCGTCATGCCCGCGAATGCGGGTATCCACGTCTTCCTATGGTCGCTGGCAAAGTCGTGGATGCCCGCATTCACGGGCATGACGGTGGTGAATTGGTCAGAATGCTTCGTGGATGGCCGGGCCAAACCCGGCCATGACGGTACATAGACCGTGCTGGCGGTGCAGCTGCTCGTGGATGGCATCCTGCTCGGCGGCACCTACGTGCTGATCGCGCAGAGCCTGAACCTGATCTTCGGCGTCATGGGCGTGGTCAACCTCGCCCATGGCAGCTTCATCGTGCTGGCCGGGCTGTTCACCGTGTGGTTCAGCACCCATAGCGCCGCGAGCCCGCTGATCGTGCTGCCGGTCGTGTTCGTGGTGATGTTCGGCGTCGGCGCGGCGTTGCAACCGCTGCTGCTCGAACCATTGGTGAAATACGGGCGGCGCGCCGAACTGCTGAGCCTGATGGTCACCTTCGGCCTCGACTACGTGCTGGTGGATCTGGCGTTGCAGGCGTTCGGCTCGGACTACGTCTCGCTGCCCTATCTTCAATCCACCTGGACGCTGGGCGCGGTCACGATCGGCAAGGCCCTGTTCGTCTCCGGCGCGTTCGGCGGCGCGCTGGCTGTCCTGCTGCATCTCGGGCTCAACCGTACCCCGCTCGGCAAGGCACTGCTCGCCGCCTCGCAGAGTGCCATCGGCGCGGAAAGCTGCGGGATCGACGTGAAGCGGATGCGGCTGATGGCCTTCGCGGTCGGCGTCGGACTGGCCTCGGTCGCCGGCGTGCTGCTGGTGCTGGTCATTCCGATGGCCGCGCAATCGGCCGACAACATCACCATCCTCGCCTTCGTCATCATCGCCCTCGGCGGTCTCGGCAACTATCTCGGCGTGGCGATCGCGGCGGTCCTGCTGGGGCTCGCCCAATCGGTGGTCGGCTTCTATCTCGGCGGCGATGCCGAAAACGTGCTGCCCTATGTGCTGCTGATCGTGTTCATGGCGGCGCAGCCGCACCGGTTCCAGCGAGGTTCGCTGCGTGGCTGACCGCCCTTCGCGACCAGGCGGGATGCTACGGGGCGGGGTGGTGGCGCTGGTGCTGGCGGCGGCATTCGTCGCGGTGCCGCTGTTCGGTTCGCGCTACACGCTCCAGCTCTGCTCCGACATCCTCATTTTCACCGCGATGGCTTACGGCTGGAACCTGATCAGCGGCTTCACCGGCTACCTGTCCTTCGGGCAGGTCTCGTTCTACGGGATCGGCGCGTACGCCACCGGGCTGCTGGTGCAGCACACGCCGATCCCCTGGTATGTCGCGGTCTGCCTCGGCGGCGTGGCGGCGGCGGTGGCGGCGGGCCTGATCGGCCCAATCATGCTGCGGCTACGCGGCATCCTCTTCGCGCTCGGGATGTTCGGCCTGGCCCGCATCCTCGCCGTCGTGTTCTCCGACTGGGGGTACGCGGGCGGCGGCAGCGGCATGACCTTGCCCGCCCAACTCACACCGATCGGTGTCTATGTCTTCGCCGGCTGCATCGCGCTGGCCGGCTTCGTGCTCACCGCCTGGGTCGCGCGCGCCGGCTTCGGCCTCGATGCGATGAGCGTGCGCGAGGACGAGGAGGCGGCGACCGC
>JBDTFI010000179.1:0-4423 GCA_039938035.1 Acetobacteraceae bacterium
GACGCGGTGATGCTGTCGGGCGAGACGGCGGCCGGCCAGTACCCGTACGAGGCGGTGAACATCATGGACCGCATCGTCGCCCGCGTGGAGCAGGATCAGGGCTGGCGGGCGATGATCGACGCGAGCCGCCCGGAACCCGAGCGCAGCGCCGCCGATGCGCTCGCCGCCGCCGCGCGCCAGATCGGCCACACGATCGGCGCCGCCGCGATCGTCGCCTACACGGCATCCGGCGCGACCGCGCTGCGGGTCGCCCGCGAACGGCCGGATTCCCCGGTGGTCGGGTTCACGCCAAACGCCGAGACGGCGCGGCGGCTGGCGGTGGTCTGGGGCGTCCACGCGGTCATCACGCCGGACGTCCACTCGCTGAGCGAGGCCGTCAACCGCGCCGTCCGCACGGCGCTCGCCGAGGGACTGGCCGAGCACGGCTCGGAGATCGTGGTGGCGGCCGGCGTGCCGTTCGGCCATTCGGGGACGACGAACACGCTGCGGGTGGCGCAGGTGCGGTAGGGGCGCGCGAGCGGACCAAGAACCCCCTTCCATTGGGCCGGCCGGGTCGGATAGCTTGATCACATGAAAGCACCGAGAGCGACGGCGGAAGTGGGCGGCAAGCGCCGCATCCAGGGATGGATGTGGGTCGTCGGCCTCGCGGTTCTGGCGATCGTCGTCTGGCAGGTCGCGCAAGGCGTGTTCGTCAAGTCGGTCAGCGTGCCGGGCGGGGGCGATATCTCGTTCTTCCCGCCGCGCGACGCGAGCAACCCCAACAGCGCCAACACGATCGAGCAGGACGGCGGCAGCGGCAACAAGGCGGCCATTCACGGCGACCACAATTCGGTTCACCAGAGCGGCACCGGCAACTCGGCGGTGATCGGCGGGTTGCGGGACTGACGCCGCTTAACGGACGCCGGAGGGCTGCACCTCCACCGTGACGTGCGACAGCGACGGGAAGCGGCGGAGGCGGGCTCGATAGTCCTCCGGGCGGCGGTCCTTGCCGGTGACGATGGACAGCACGGCCCCGAGATGGCCGGGGCCGAGGCGCCAGACGTGCAGGTCGGTCAGCCGGTCGCCGTCCGCCTCGATCTCCTGGCGCAGCGTCTCCGTGAGCTGCCGATCCGGGTTCATGTCGAGCAGGATGGCGCCGGTGTCGCGGATCAGCCGGTAGGCCCAGCTCGCGATGACGGCGGCGCCCACCAGGCCGGCGAGCGGGTCCATCCACAGCCAGCCGAAGGCACGCGCGAGCAGCAGCCCGATGATGACCAGCACGGAAACCGCGGCGTCTCCCAGGACGTGGATGACGGCCGCGCGCATGTTGTTGTCCCGATGCGCCGCGTCATGGTGGTCGTGGTCGTGATGGCCATGTTCGTGATCGTGATGATGTCCGGCGCTGAGCAGCCAGGCACTGGCGATGTTCACCGCGAGGCCGAGGCAGGCGATGGGGATGGCCTCACGGAACGCGATCGGAACCGGGGCGAGGAAGCGGGTCACGGCCTCGTAGCCGATCAGCACCGCGATCATCGCCAGCACGATGGCGCTGGTGAAGCCGGCGAGGTCGCCCAGCTTGCCGGTGCCGAACGTGAAGCGCGCATCCGCCGCGTGCCGGCGCGCATAGCGATAGGCGAGCGCGGCGAGCAGCAGGGCACCGGCATGCGTGCTCATGTGCAGGCCGTCGGCCACCAGGGCGATGGAGCCGAACAGCATCCCGCCGACGATCTCGGCCGCCATCATGGCGGCGCAGAGCCAGATCACCGCCCAGGTGCGACGCTCCGCGTGGTCGTGGCCTTCGCCCAGGAAGACGTGGCCGTGCGCGGGCGGGGGAACGGCGGCGTTCGCGTCAGGCATGGGTGCCTCGTTTGAGGTCGGTGCGGATAGGATCGAGCGGTTGCTCGGACCAGAATAGCGGACTTTTGGATTTCAGGCCCGATCGAGTTGGGGGGTGGCTGGACTGCCATGACCGTGGATATGGTCGGCGGCTCTGAATGAGAAGGAATACGCAGGATGAAGCTCAGTGCTCGCAACCAGATCAAAGGCAAGGTCGTCTCCGTCCAGAAGGGTCAGACGACCGGGCATGTGCGGATCGACATCGGCAGCGGCGTCATCGTCACGTCGTCCATCACGAACGAGGCCATCGACGAGCTGGCGCTGAAGGTCGGCGACGATGCCATCGCCGTGATCAAGGCGTCCGACGTCATGGTGGCGAAGTAGGTGGCGTGCGCGGCGGTTCCGCATCGCGTGCGGGCGTTCCTCAAACAGACGTTCGGCGCGCCGTGAAACCGGTTCCGCCGAGCGTCTCCGCCAGCCAGCCGGTGAGCACCGAAGTTCCCGCCAGGAAGTCGTCGATCGTCATCGCCTCGTGCGGGTTGTGGCTGCCGTTCTCGTTGCGTACGAAGATCATGCCCATCGGGACGCCGGCGGCGGCGAAGGCGGCGGCGTCGTGCGAGGCGGGGCTGCCGAGTTCGAGGATTGGGATATCGAGCGTTGCGGCGGCGCGGGTCAGGCCGGCGCGGATCGCCGGATCGACCGGCCCGATCGCGGCGCCGGCACGCGTGCCAAGGTGGAAACGCACGCCGCGACGCTGCTCGATGCCGGCGACGATCGCCAGCACGTCACGCTCCAACTCGGCGAGGACCGCCGGGTCGTAGGCGCGGACGTCGAGGCTGAAACGGAAGGCGCCGGGCACGATGGTCAGGCCGTGCAAAGCGGCGTCAGTATGGAAGCGTCCGATCGTCGCCGCCATCGGGACGCCGCGCGCCTCCCGCTCGGCCCACAACGCATCGACCGCCAACGCGAACTCCGCCCCCGCCAGCGCGGCGTCGCGGCGGAAGCGGCGCGGCAGGCCGACATGGTCATGGCTGCCTTCGATCCGCGCGTCGGGAAAGCGGAAATTACCCGGAATGCCGGTGCAGATCGCGACTTGCTTACCGGCTTCGACCAATTGCGGCGCCTGCTCGATATGCAGTTCGAGAAAGGCGCGCAGCCGCGCCGGATCGAGATGGCGTCGCCGCGCCCCCAACGCATTCGGATTGCCGCCGCATTCGGCGATGTGTTCGGCGAGCGTCCGTCCGGTGTCGGTGCGCCGCGCCGCCAGGGCGCCGTCCGGCAACGCCCCGAGGGCGCCGCGGCTGCCGATATAGGAGACTTGAAACCAGATGCTTTCCTCGGCGCGAATGCCCATGACCGTCAGATCGCATTCGGGCGTGATGCCGAGGCGGCGCAACGCGGCGACGGCCACCAGCCCCGCGACGACCCCCGCCGCGCCGTCGAAATTGCCGCCATGCGGGACGCTGTCGAGATGCGAGCCGGTGACGACCGAAGGTGCCGAGCGGTCGCGACCCGGCAGTGTCATGTAGAGGTTGGCGGCGGCATCGCGGGCGATCTCCAGCCCGAGGCGTTCGGCCTCGGCGGCGATCGTCGCGTGCGCGCGCTGCTCGCCCTCGCCGTACGGATCGCGCGAAACGCCCGGTGGATCGGCCCCGTCAGCGCGGAGCTGATCGAACAGCGCGATGGTCCGCGCACGCTCCGCTTCGACTGCCCCGGCGATCTTGGTCATCATGCAGCCAGTCTCCGCACATCAATGCGCCGCTCGGCCGCGCGCACCGTGATCTCGAAATGCTCCGCCTGGACAATGTCGAGGACGTTGCGAGGCCGGTGGGCGACGACATTCAGGCCGCCCGCGTGGCGCACGCTATCATAGAGGATGCCGGCGCCGCCGGACAGCCGCGTTGCCTCGCCAAACACTTGCGAGGCGGCGTAGCTGTCGGGCGCATAGAGGTCCGGGCGCTGACGCATCTGGCCGCGCAGGTCGAGATACGCGCCGTCGAGGCGGGCGACGTAGCATCGGTAGTCGCGCCGCATCTCCGCTTGCGCGGTCGCCACCGCCTCGCGGCGCAGATGATGCGCGACCTCAGCCGCCGCGGTCGGCAAGGCGGCGGCGGCGTACCAGGCGCCGAGGTCGGGGCCGTTGAAGCGCATCCCGCCTGGGGCGACGTGCAGGAAGGCCGCCATGACGACGCTGGCGTTGGCGCGGCCGTACACCCATTCCTCGCGCGGCAGGCGCGCGACGCGCTCGGCCACGAGCCGGTCATTGGTCCAGCCGACAAGCTCCATCACCGCGGCGACGTCGGCCGCCGTCGCGACGGTGTAGAACAATCCGATGGGCGGAAACCGCGAGGGAATGAGGCGAAGCGACGGAAGCGGCGCCGGTGCGTACGCCGTGGTCATGAGAAGACGATGTCGGCGTCGTCGTACGGGGTGAACGCGGCATCGAGGGTGTTCGGCGCCATGTAGAGGCCGCCGCGGGCAGCGTCGAGGAAGCGGCGGACCCAGAGCAGTGCGTCCTGGCTGCCGCTGGTGAGCAGCTCCATCGGCGGCTGGCCGCCGAAGATCGTCGCCGCGTGCGGGCGTTTCAGCCACGCCGTTCCCTCGGCCT
>JBDTFI010000180.1:0-8860 GCA_039938035.1 Acetobacteraceae bacterium
GCGCTGTTGCGCCCGGCCGGCTCCAGGACGATCCGCGCGCCCTCGATGCCGGCTTCGCGCAGTTGCTCGGCGATCAGGAATCGATGGTCCTGGTTGCACACCACGATCGGCGGGGCAAACGTGGGCCCGCGGGCGCGCAGCGCGGTCTCCTGGATCATGCTGCGATCCGAGATCAGCGGCCAAAGCTGCTTGGGGAAGCTCTCGCGGGAGACCGGCCATAAGCGTGTGCCGGTCCCGCCGGACAGGATCACGGGTTGGATGCGCGGATCGGTCATCGGACGGCCTTCGCGTTGGTCAGGCGGCACGGGTCAGACGCTTGACGAAGGCCGACAGCCGATGCCGGCGCAGTTCGCCGCGGGCCTTCGCGTCGGTCGTCATGTAGTTGAGCTGGATCGCGTAGCGTGGACCGACGAAGGTCTTGTGGCCGTGCCATGCATTGGCGGCGTTGGGAAACACCAGCAGCGTGCCGTTCACCGGCGGCACCTCCACGACGTAATCCTCCAGGTCGCGCGGACCGCGCAGCAGACGCAGGCAGCCCTCGTGGCTGCCGAAATCGTCGGCGTCGGGATTGAGGTACAGCAGCACGGTCACCCGCTTGGCCGTCGAATCGGCGTGGATGTGCCCGTCCCGATCCGTCGTATGCCCGCGTAGCGTCACCATCGTAGGCGCGTCCGAAAGGTCGAGGTCGAAGCGCGAGGCGATGGCATCGCGCAGCCGCGGCCCCCGCATCTCCGCCATCAAGGCGAGCCCCGCCGGGCCGAGGCGAAGCGCCTCGACCGGGAACGAGCCGCGCTGCTCGATCGCCGGCAGGTCGGCCACGACCCGGCGCAAACTGTCCGGCGGCACGAAGCCGGGGACCAGCAGATGCGGAAACGGGTCGGTCGCGACCGGCGTGTCGCGCAGCGCGGGATAGTCCAGATCAATCATCGTGCCTCCGATCGCCGCGCTTTAGCACGGATCGCGGTGCGTTGAAGTGTCGCGTTGAAGCCGGGTGGGTTCCGCGCTAAGCGGCCCGGCAGATGGATACGCACCCCGCCCCGACCGTCGCCGGGCCCCTGCCGGCCTATCGGGCGATGGTGGCGAGAGGCGAACTTGTCGCCGACCCGGCCCAGGCGCTGGCGGCCGAGCGGCTCCAGGATCTATGGGCCAAGCTGCGTGGCTACGACCCACCGGCGCGCAACGGCCACATCGAAGGGTTCTTCTCGCGCCTGCTGCGCCGGCGCGCGGTCGACGACGCGCCGGAGGGCAAGCCGAACGGCCTCTACCTCGTAGGCGAGGTCGGCCGGGGCAAGTCCATGTTGATGGACCTGTTCTTCGCGGCCGCGGAGGTGCCCCGCAAGCGGCGCCTCCACTTCCATCAGTTCATGCAGGAAGCGCACGCGCGCTTCCACGCCTTCAAGCGCGACTACCCCGACATCGAGGATCCGATCCCGCCCTTGGCCGATTCGATCGTCGCCGAAGCGGCGCTGCTTTGCCTCGACGAGTTCCAGGTGAACGACATCGCCGACGCGATGATCCTCGGGCGGCTGTTCCAGGCGCTGTTCGAGCGGGGACTGATCCTGGTCACCACGTCCAACATCCGTCCCGACGATCTGTTCCGGGGCCAGCCGGGGCGGGATGCGTTCCTGCCGTTCATCGCCTTGCTGAACCAAAAGCTCGACGTGCTTGAAATGAACGCCGCCCGGGACTTCCGCCGCGCCCGCCTACGCGGGCTCACCACCTGGCACGTCCCCGCCGATAATCGGGCCCGCCGCGACCTCGACCACGCCTTCGCCGAGATGACCGGCGGTGCGGTGCCGCACGCCGAATCGCTCATGGTGATGGGCCGCCGCGTTTCCGTCCCCGTGGCCGCCGAGGGCGTCGCGCGCTTCGACTTCTCCGCCCTGTGCGGCGCGGCGCTCGGGCCGGGCGACTACCTCGCGTTGGCGACGCATTATCATACGCTGATCCTCGACGACGTTCCCCGCCTGTCGCCCGACAATTTCGACGAGGCGCGCCGCTTCATCACCCTGATCGACACGCTCTACGATCACCGCGTGAAGCTGCTCGCCTCGGCCGACGCGGCGCCGGATCAGCTTTATGCGCGGGGCGAGAACGCCAAGATGTTCGAGCGCACGGCCTCGCGCCTGACGGAGATGCAGAGCAAGGACTGGCTGTCGCTGCCGCATTTGACGTAGGCTGACGACGGTGCCGGGCTCATCGCGTTGGTCGGCTCCCGCGCTTGCCGGGTCGCGGGGCTTGGAGTAGCACCGGGCGCCTTTCCGCCGCCCGTTTCCCCTCACGAGGATCCTCATGGCCCGCAACAAGATCGCCCTCATCGGCGCCGGCAATATCGGCGGCACGCTCGCCCACCTGGTCGGGCTGAAGGATCTGGGCGACGTCGTGTTGTTCGACGTGTTCGGCGGCGTCGCGGCGGGCAAGGCGCTCGATCTCATGCAGTCCGGCCCGGTGGAGGGCTTCGACAGCCTGATGACCGGCGGATCGGACTACGCCGCCATCGCCGGCGCCGACGTGGTGATCGTCACCGCCGGGTTTCCCCGCACGCCCGGCATGTCGCGCGATGACCTGATCGGCAAGAACGCAGGCGTGATCGCGCAGGTGGCCGAGGGGATCAAGGCGCATTGCCCCGGCGCCTTCGTCATCGTCATCACCAACCCGCTAGATGCGATGGTCTGGGTGATGAAGGAGAAATCGGGCCTCCCCGCCAACCGCGTGGTCGGCATGGCCGGCGTGCTCGACAGCTCCCGCTTCCGCCTGTTCCTCGCCCATGAGTTCAACGTCTCGGTCGAGGACGTGACCGCCTTCGTGCTTGGCGGGCACGGCGACAGCATGGTGCCGCTGACGCGCTATTCCACCGTCGCCGGCATCCCCATCCCCGACCTCATCAGGATGGGGTGGACCACGCAGGCCAAGGTCGACGCGATCGTCGCCCGCACGGCCAATGGCGGCGGGGAGATCGTCAAGCTGCTGGAACGCGGCAGCGCCTTCTACGCCCCAGCTTCATCGGCCATCGCGATGGCCGAAAGCTTCCTCAAGGACAAGCGCCGCGTGCTGCCCTGCGCCGCCTACCTAAACGGCGAGTACGGCATCAAGGGCCTCTACATCGGCGTCCCCGCGGTGATCGGCGCCAACGGCATCGAGCGGATCGTCGAGATCGCGCTCAACGCCGACGAGAAAACCGCGTTCGACAAGTCTTGCGCCTCGGTGCGGGAGCTGATCGAGGCGTCGAAGAAGCTGATCGGGTAGGGCGATGAACATCCACGAATACCAGGCCAAGGAATTGCTGCGTGGCTACGGCGTCGCGGTGCCCGATGGCCACGTCGCCTGGACCCCGGACGAGGCGGCGGAAGCGGCGCGCAAGCTGCCCGGCCCGGTCTTCGTGGTGAAGTCGCAGATTCACGCCGGTGGCCGCGGCGCCGGGCGGTTCGCTGACGATCCGGGAGGCAAAGGCGGCGTGCGCGTCACCCGCTCGATCGAGGAGGCACGCGCCGCGGCCGAGGCGATGATCGGCCACGTCCTGGTCACCAAGCAGACCGGCCCGGCCGGGCGCAAGGTGCATCGGGTCTATGTCGAGGCCGGTTGCGACATTGCCCGCGAGCTTTACGTCTCGTTGCTGGTCGATCGCGACTCCGGGCGGATCATGGTCATGGCGTCGTCCGAAGGCGGCATGGAGATCGAGGAGGTGGCGGCGCACGGCCCCGAGAAGATCCTCCGCGTCCTGGTCGATCCCGCCGCTGGCATCCAGGGCTTTCACGCGCGCCGGCTGGCGTTCGGCCTCGGCCTCCAAGGCAAGCAGATCGCCGCCTTCGGCCGCTTCGTCGACTCCATGTACCGCGCCTTCGTCGGCCTCGATTGCGCGATCGTCGAGATCAACCCATTGGTCGTCACTGGCGAGGGCGCCGTGATCGCGCTCGATGCGAAGGTCAGCTTCGACGACAGCGCGCTGTTTCGTCACCCGGAACTCGAGAAGCTGCGCGACGAATCCGAGGAAGACCCGAAGGAACTGGAAGCCAGCCGGCACGGACTGAACTACGTCGCGCTGGACGGCGTGATCGGCTGCATGGTCAACGGCGCTGGCCTCGCGATGGCGACGATGGACATCATCAAGCTGTATGGCTCCGCGCCCGCCAACTTCCTCGATGTCGGCGGCGGCGCCACGAAGGAACGGGTGACGGCGGCGTTCAAGATCATCCTGTCGGACCCGAACGTCGAAGGCATCCTGGTCAACATCTTCGGCGGCATCATGCGCTGCGACGTGATCGCCGAGGGCGTGGTCGCCGCGGCTCGCGAGGTCAAGCTGTCGGTTCCCCTGGTGGTGCGACTGGAAGGCACGAACGTCGATCTCGGCAAGGGCATCCTCGCCAAGTCCGGCCTGCCGATCATCGCCGCGGATAATCTCGCCGACGCCGCCGAAAAGGTGGTCAAGGCCGTGGCGGAGGCAGCCTGATGGCGATCCTGCTCGATGCCAATACGCGCGTGATCACCCAGGGCTTCACCGGCGCCCAGGGCACGTTCCATTCAGAACAAGCGATCGCCTACGGCACCAAGGTCATGGGCGGCGTCACCCCCGGCAAGGGCGGGAGCCGGCACCTCGACCTGCCGGTATTCGACACCGTGATGCAGGCCCGCGAGGCGACCGATGCCACCGCGACCGCGATCTACGTCCCGCCCCCGTTTGCGGCCGACGCGATCCTCGAGGCGATCGACGCCGGCATTCCGCTGATCGTCTGCATCACCGAGGGCATTCCCGTGCTCGACATGGTCCGCGTCAAGCGCGCGCTGACGGGTTCGACCTCGCGCCTGATCGGGCCGAACTGCCCGGGCGTCATCACGCCGGACGCCTGCAAGATCGGCATCATGCCGGGCCACATCCATCGGCGGGGTTCGGTCGGCATCGTCTCGCGCTCCGGGACCCTGACCTACGAAGCGGTGGCGCAGACCACCGCGGCGGGGCTGGGGCAAAGCACTTGCGTCGGCATCGGCGGCGATCCGGTGAAGGGCACCGATTTCATCGAGGTGCTGGAGATGTTCCTGGCCGACCCGGAGACGCAGCAGATCGTGCTGATCGGCGAGATCGGCGGGGCAAGCGAGATCGACGCCGCCGAATTCCTCGCGCGCAGCAATGTCAAGAAGCCCACCGTCGGCTTCATCGCCGGCGCGACCGCCCCGCCCGGCCGCCGCATGGGCCACGCCGGCGCCGTCATCAGCGGCGGCCGCGACACTGCGGCGGCGAAGATGGAAGCGCTACGCGCGGCGGGGGTCCACGTCGCCGAGAGCCCGGCGGCGCTGGGGAGCACGATGGTCGGTGTGCTGCGGGGGTGACTACTTCCGCCGAGACGTGCGGTGATGCCTGGCGAACCCGACAAGGGCGTTCTGATAGCATGAGTGCGGCTTGGTTCTGACGGGCAACGGGTCGCAATCTCGATATCAGTGAAGGTTGTGGCCGAGCAAGTTCCCTTGATTCGACTGGTCTTTGAGTTTGGAATCGATCAGACATACTTGCCGGAAATCATCCGGTGCATCGGCAGCGAATTTCCATCCGATTAGTGCCGCAAGCAAAGTCACCCAAGCAGTGCATGAAGCGTCGAACGAATCTCCGCTAGTTCCGCCGCTATCGCCCGCCTCTTTCTGGTGGCTTTCCGTGCCCGCCAGTCGAGGCTTTTTACCTGATCGGCGAGTGCGACACTCGCCGGCTGTCCCGTCATCTTCACCTCGAACGGGTAGCCTTTTACCCTGGTCGTCGTCGGACAGCAGACGATCAGACCGGCTTTGAGATTGTAGGCTGATGGGCTGAGGACCACGGCGGGCCGATGCCCCGCCTGTTCGTGTCCGGCTTGTGGGTCGAGGTTGATCCAGACGATGTCTCCGACGTCGGGAACGTAACCCGGCGCCACTATGGGATTTCCTTGCCGACGGCAGCGCCGAACTCGATCTCCTCGTGCCTGTTCTCATCGGTGATGGCAGCGATCAAGGCCGCTAAATCGTGCGTTGGCGCGCGAACAGGATCAATCACGATGCGACCTTGCTCCTCGAAAATCTCGACAGATTGGTCGAGCCCGATCCTGGCAGCCTGCATAACGGAGGCGGGAATTCGCACCGAGGCGCTATTGCCCCACTTCCGAATCAGAACCCTCATTCGGATCCTTCCTTGGTAGAAACATTGTATAGTACTTGGGAGGCCGATCCACGATTTTCGTGCGGGCGTGGGTGTTCGCCAACCCCCGGATCAAGTCCGAGGGCGACGTTGGTGGTGTGGCCCGAGACATGATCAGGCTCTCTCGCGCCGAAGGATGACACCGGCCACCGTCACCGCCACGCACCCGACCGCGCACAACGCCGCGTAGCTCACGTCCTGCACCAGCAGGCCGCCGACGATCCCGCCGATGGTCGCCCCGGCGGCGTTGGCCGCGTTCAGCAAGCCCACGCCTTCGCCGCGCCGGGCCGGGTCCAGCGTCACCGACAGCGTGTTGCCGCTGACCGCGAGGAGCGGCCAGAGCACCTGGGTCCCCGCGAAGCCGGCGAGGATCGCCCAGACGGTCCAGCCGTCGCCCATGAAGCCGAGCGCGGCCATCACGGCCAGCAGCACGGCGCGCCCGGCGAAGCCGGTCAGCAGGACGCGCGCGGCCGATACCCTCGCTTCCCATCGCCCCACGGGCCGATAGAATGGCAGGCTGAGCCCGATCCCGATCGCGTAGGCGACCGACGGCACGAGCGCGGAGGTTCCGTATTCGTGCGTCATCGCCACGGGCAGCATGGCCGAGACCGCGTTCGTCGCGGTGTAGGACAGCAGCCATACGCCGAGGAAACGCATCAACGCCCCGGATGGGAGATCGAGGAGCGTCCTCAGTCCGCGCAGGGTGACGCGGTGAAACTGCCGGTGCGTCGCCCCTGCCTCGCCGCCAACCAACGGGCTTGGAGCAACGACGCCGCGCGGGACCGGTTGACCGGGCGTGGGTGCGTAGAGCCAGGCGATCAGAGCGCCGAACACCAACGCCGCCGCGGCTGCCTCGAACGCGGCCCTCGGTCGCGACAGGGCCAGCAGGCCCGCGAGGATCAGCCCGACGACCTGGCCGGCGCTGATCCAGGATTGCAGGGCGCCGATCCGCTGGTCCCACTCCGCTTGCGGCGCGACCTCCACGATGAACATGTTGCCTACGGTGCTCGCCGCGATGACGCCCAGCCCGGCGACCATCGCGAGCGCCAGGCGGCCGAGGAGCGCGGAGACGAGCGGAAACAGGAACAGGGCGATCGCGGCGAGCCCCAGGCCGCCCACCAACAGCACGCGATGACGCTGCCGACGGTCGCTCCACGCACCCAGCATGGGCGCGGCCAGTCCCGACAGCGAGAAAGCGCTGTAGGTTAGCCCGGCATCGAGGCCATGTCTGGCCGACAGCGGCAAGAGAATGGGCGCGACCCCGTTCTGCACGAGGCCAAGCACCGCATACGCGATATACCAGGTCTCGAACGATCGCGTGGATTGCACGCGCGCGGCTAAGACATCGGATCCGGGGTCGGCGCCTGGCCTTCCGGGAGCGGGATGAATTCGTCATGGTCGAGGTCGGGAAGCTTCATTCGCCCCGCCCGCCAATCCGCTTTGGCTTGCTCGAGCCTCGCCTTCGAGGAAGAGACGAAGTTGCAGTACAGAAAGCGCTCGCCGATCGGATCGCCGCCAAGCAACATGATCGTCGAGGGTTGGAGCGCCGTGAATTCCGCGCTGCCCGGGCCAAACACGACCATCTCCCCAGCCGCGTGACGAGAGCCGTCGAACGCGACCAAGCCCGACACGACATAGGCCGCCCGCTCGGAGTGCTGGGTCGGCAACAGCCCGCGCGCCCCCGCGTCAAGGTCCAAATGGACATAGAACGACGGCGAATGGGTCTGTACTTCGGCCCGGAGGCCATAGGCCTCGCCGGCGATCAGTCTCCCTCGTATTCCACCCTCGGCCCACACCCGCATATGGTCGCCGGCATAGTGTACGAAGCCCGGAGCGGTCTCTTCATCCCGGTCAGGCAGGGCGACCCAGGCCTGAATACCGTGCAGCGAATCCCCCTGCCGCCTCGCGCGTTCAAAGCGCTCGGAGTGCGTGATGCCGCGCCGCGCGGTCATCCAGTTCACCTCGCCCGGCCGCACGGCTTCCTCGGAGCCGACACTGTCGCGGTGCATGATTTCCCCGGAGAAGAGGTAGGTAACAGTCGAAAGCCCGATATGCGGATGCGGCCGCACATCCACCGATCGGGAAACGCCCGCCGCCATTTCCAGCGGACCTAGGTGATCGAAAAACACGAACGGGCCTACCATTCGCCGCCTGGCGAACGGTAGGACACGAGCCACGTCGAAACCGCCCAGGCTGTGGCGTCGCGACGGAATTACCAGTTCGATCATTGGCCTACCCCATGTGGATTCCGTGGCTCAGGCATCGCCATATGCATGTCCCCCTGCGCGGCAGCGCTCCGTGATGCCATCTTCCTCTCCCATGTTGGCGGAACGCCCGGCGAAGGTTTGTCCGGAGGTCCGTCATTACCGACAGTGAAACTCTCGCGGCAAGCCAGCACCATACAAACTCGACACGACCCGCCGCACCACGGCGGCGGTGATCAATGTTTCGTTCATCGTGGTCGGCGCACGATGACGCTCCCTCAGAGAGGGGATAAGCGACGTCGTTACGTGAGAGTCCAGATTCCGTGCATATCGGCATCGTCATCCCGGCCCGCGACGCCGCGCCCTGGATCGCCGATGCGCTCGGATCGGTCGTCGCGCAGACTTGCGCTGACTGGTCGGCGGTTGTCGTCGATGACGGCTCGACGGATGCCACGGCGGCGATCACGCGCCGATTCCTGCCCGACCCGCGCGTGACGCTGAT
>JBDTFI010000181.1:0-11444 GCA_039938035.1 Acetobacteraceae bacterium
TGGTGCGTGCCTTCGACAGCCCCGAGCGCGGCTACCGTGCCGGGGCGATCCTGGCGCTGGTCGGGGTGATCGATCTGCCGATCATCAAGTTCAGCGTCGATTGGTGGAACACGCTGCACCAGCCGGCAACCATCACGCTGACCGGCGCGCCGACGATGTATATCGGGATGCTATGGCCGTTGTTGTTCACCACATTGGGCTACACGCTCGGCTTCGCCGCCATCGTCACGGCCCGGCTGCGCGCGGCGGTCATGGAGCGACGCATCCGCGCGCTGCTGATGGCTCGCGCGACCGAGGCGGAGGGGGTCGGTTGACGCATCTGCCCTATATCGCCGGCTCATACGCGCTCGGGTTGCTGATCCCTGGCGCGTTCGCGATCGCCGCGTGGACCCGGATGCGGGCGGCGGCGCGCCGGCTTGCCGCCATCGATCCGCGGCGACGGGGCCGGTGATGACGCGCAAGCGCCGGCGCCTCTATGTCCTGCTCGCCTGCGGGCTGGGCCTGGGGTCGGCGAGCGCGTTGGCGCTGTCGGCGTTCAGCGGTAATCTGGTGTTCTTCATCTCGCCCTCGCAGATCGCCGACAAGGCGCCCCCGCCGGGGCGGTCCTTCCGCCTGGGCGGACTAGTGGAAGCGGGCAGCGTGCGGCGCGCGATGGTCAATGGGCACCCGGAGGCGGTATTCGGCGTCACCGACGGGCACGCGACGGTTCGAGTGGACTACGCTGGCATCCTGCCCGATCTGTTCCGCGAGGGCCAAGGCATCGTGGCGCTCGGCGCGATCGCGCCGGACGGCAGCTTCCGCGCCTCCGAGGTCCTGGCCAAGCACGACGAAAACTACATGCCGAAAGAGGTGGTGGACGCCCTTAAGAAGAGCGGACGCTGGAACCCGGCGGCCGGCGGAGCACCGCCCCCCGCCGCGAGTTGGGACGGCATCGACGCCAAGCCAACGGTGGGCGGATGATCCCGGAACTGGGTCATTTCGGCTTGGCGCTCGCCGTGTCGCTCGCGGCGGCGCAGGCGGTGCTGCCGCTGCTGGGAGCGCACCGAGGCGATGCACGCCTGATGGCGACGGCCCCGGCCCTCGCACTGGGCCAGCTGATCGCGCTGGCGACATCGTTCGGATGTCTGGTCTGGAGCGGCGTGACCGATGATTTCTCGGTCTCCAACGTCGCCCGCTATTCGAGCAGCCTCGAGCCGCTATTCTACAAGATCACCGGCACCTGGGGAAACCACGAAGGCTCCATTCTGCTGTGGTGCCTCATCCTGGCGCTGTGCGGCGGTGTGGTCGCGGCGTTCGGTCGCGATCTGCCCTCGGCGCTGCGGGCACGGGTGATCGGCGTGCTGGGCTTCACCTCGTCGGGATTCCTGCTGTTCGCACTCACGGTGTCGAATCCGTTCACCCGCGTCTGGCCGCCGCCGATCCAGGGCGAGAGCATCAATCCGTTGCTGCAAGACCCCGGTCTCGCGATGCATCCGCCGATCCTCTACGCGGGGTATGTCGGTTTCGCGATCCCGTTCGCCTTCGCGGTGGCCGCCCTGCTGGAAGGCCGTGTCGATGCGGCTTGGGGGCGCTGGGTGCGGCCCTGGACACTGGCCGCATGGTGCCTGCTGACGTGCGGGATCGCGCTGGGGTCGTGGTGGTCGTACTATGTGCTGGGCTGGGGCGGATACTGGTTCTGGGACCCGGTGGAGAACGCCTCCCTGCTGCCGTGGCTGACCGGCACCGCACTGCTGCACTCGGCGATCGTGGTCGAGAAGCGGGAGGCGTTGAAGATCTGGACGGTCCTGCTGGCGATCGGCACGTTCTCGCTCAGCCTGTCCGGCACGTTTCTGGTCCGCTCGGGGTTGCTCAACTCGGTGCATACCTTCGCCTCCGACCCGACGCGCGGGGTGTTCATCCTGGCGCTGCTGGCGATCGTCATTGGTGGCAGCCTGCTGCTGTTCGCGCTGCGCGCGCCGGTGCTGTCGCCGGCCGGGCTGTTCGCCCCGGTGTCGCGCGAAGGCGCGATCGTGCTGAACAATATCCTGCTGTGTTCGATCACCGCCGTCGTGCTGACCGGGACGATGTATCCGCCGATGGCCGAACTGTTGTTCGGCGCCAAGCTGAGCGTCGGACCGCCGTATTTCCACGACACCGTGCTGCCGCTCGCCGCGCCGCTGTTCGCGGCGATGACTCTGGGGCCGATCCTGCCCTGGAAGCGCGCCGATCTCGGCGCCGCGTTGCTGAAGCTGTGGTGGGCGGCGCTGGTCGCGGCGCTGGTGGGCATCGCGGTCGGGTTCGGCGTGCGGCAGGCCTTCGCCGCCCTCGGCTTCACCGCCGCCACGTGGATCATCCTGGGCGCCGCCGCCCAACTGGTCGAGCGGGTGCGCCTGTTCCGCCTTCCCTGGCGCGCCTCGCGTGAGCGGCTCGGCGGGCAGCCGCTGGCGGTATGGGGTGGCGCGGTGGCGCATGCCGGGCTGGGGGTGACGATCGCCGGCATCGCCGGGATGGCCCTCGCCAGTACCAGCGTGGTCGCGGTCGCGCCGGGACAGACGGTCGTTCTCGGCGGATATGAGTGGACCCTGCTCGGCCTGCACGACGCGCCCGGGCCGGACTATGCCTCACGCCAGGCGGATTTGCGCGTCACCCGGGACGGGCGGCAGATCGCGCTGATGCATCCGGCGCGCCATAACTTCACCACTCAGCAACAGACGATCAGCGACGCCGCGATCGTCACCAACGGGATGCGCGACCTGTACGCGGTCCTGGGCGATGAGCGCGACGGCCAAGTGGTGCTGCGGTTGTACGTGAACCTGATGGCGCCCTGGATCTGGCTTGGCGCCCTGGTGATGGCCGTGGGCGGGGCGCTGTCGCTCGCCGATCGCCGGCTCCGGGTCGGCGCCCCGTCACGTCGCCGCGCCCCGCGGGCCATCGTTCCGGCGGAGTGACGGCGATGGATGCGCTGACCAGGCGACGCCTGCTGATGCTGGGACCACTGGCGATCGCCGCCGGGGCGGGCGGGGCGGGTGCGGCGTTGCTCCTGCGGATGCACGAGGGACGGTACGACCCGCATGCGCTGCCCTCGATGCTCGTCGGCAAGAAGCTGCCGGCGTTCTCGTTGCCGGGCCAGCCGCCGTCACCAGGGTTCTCGGCCGCCGACGTCACCGCGCAAGGACGTCCGGGAGTGGTCAACTTCTTCGCCTCATGGTGCGTGCCTTGCGTCGAGGAGGCGCCGACGCTGGCCGCGCTAAAGAGCGCCGGCGTGGCCTTGTGGGGCATCGCCTACAAGGACAAACCCGACGCCACGACCCGCTTTCTCGACCGCTTCGGCGATCCGTACGTGCGCGTCGCTCGCGACGAACAAGGCACCGTCGGAATCGATTTCGGCCTCTACGGGGTGCCGGAGAGCTATCTGGTGGACGCCTCCGGCATCGTACGCTGGCGCTGGGCGGGTGGGTTGTCGGCCGATATCGTGCGCGACGACCTGCTGCCGAAGATACGGGCGCTGGCATGAGCCGCCTGCTCGGCGTGATCGCCGTGCTCCTGGCACTGACCGGCGGGGCGCATGCGGTGAGCGACCCGGCCGAGATGCTGGCCAATCCGGTGCTGGAGCACCGCGCCGAGGCGGTGGGCGGGCAGCTTCGCTGTCTGGTCTGCCAGAACGAGAGCGTGGAAGGCTCCAACGCCGACCTGGCCAAGGACCTGCGGCGCATCATTCGTCAGCGCATCGCCGCCGGCGACAGCGACCGCCAGGTGATCGCCTGGATGGTGGCGCGCTACGGCGACTTTATCCGGCTGTCCCCGCCGTTCGATGCGATGACCCTTCTGCTGTGGGGCGCGCCGATGATCGCCGTCGCGATCGGAGTTGGCGTGGTGATGCTGGCGCGCCGCCGGCGCTTCGTGCCCCTCGCCCCGCTGACGGAAGCAGAGCGGGAGCGCCTGGACGCGTTGCTGGACCTATGAGGCGCGCATCATGATCTGGCTCGCGGCGTTTCTGCTGGCCGTGGCGGCGCTCGCCCCGGTCGCGCTCACGCTGCGTCCGCATCCCGGCGCGCGCGGTCGGCGAGAGGCGGCGCTGGCGCTGCATCGCGCCCAACTCGCCGAGATCGACCGCGACCTCGCCGAGGGGCGGATCGCCGCGTCGGAGCACGCGGGCGCGGTGCTGGAGGTGCAGCGCCGGCTGCTTGGCGCCGCCGGGACGGCGGAGCGCGCGCCGGGCCCGTCGCCGCGTGGCCCGGTCTGGGTCGCTCTCGCGATGGTGCCGGTCGCGGCGCTGCTGCTCTATCTGACCGGCGGTTCCCCCGGATTGCCGGCCATGCCGCTCCAGGGCCGCATCGCCGCCGCCGAACAACAGGCGCGCAACGAGGCGGGCATGGTCGCGCAGTTGCGCGCGGTGCTCGGAACCCTCGATCCGCATTCGGAGAAGGCACGGGAAGGTTACGTGCTGCTCGGTGGGGCGGAAGCACGGCTCGGTGATCTGGGTTCCGCGGCGACCGCCTGGAAGACCGCCCTGGCCGCCCGATTCGACCCGACGCTGGCGGCCGAGGCAGCAGAGGCGGCGACCGAGGCAGCCGGACATGTGAGCGACGAGGCGGCCGAATTGTTCCGCCGCGCGCTGGCCGAGGCCCCCGCCGACGCACCGTGGCGGCCGATGGCGGAGCGGCGGTTGGCGGAATCCTCCGCCAAGGGGATCGTCAGATAGTGACGCAATCGTAATATAAACCCAGTGGCCGCGAGCGGGCCACGCAACCAATATGTACCGGTGCCGTTGGGGATGGGGCGCGTTCGCCGCGCCTTGGACCTTGAGCAGAAACCCCAAGGCAACGACCCGGTCTCGAGGGCCGCCATGGGCGGGCGCGAAGGAAACGGTCGGCGTGGAGTGGGGAGGTTGGCGTCGCAAAGCCGGACGACTGTGTGTTTTGGAAGGTTTTGGCACATGAACAGTAACAGCAACGACGTGGGCGACGGGCTGGCGGGGGTGCTGCGGACAACGATCGTGGAGTTGGTTCGACGCGACGGCCCCGATTTGTCGGCGCGCCAGCTCGGGGTTTTCCTGACCTGCTATCTGGAGGCCGAGGCGCAGACGGTGCGCGGCCTCGCCGCCAAGCTTGGCGTCTCCAAGCCCGCGATCACCCGCGCGCTCGATCGGCTGACGGAGTTCGATCTTGTCAAGCGCAAGACCGACCCGCTGGACCGCCGGAGCGTGCTGGTACAGCGGACGCCCGCGGGAATGTCGTTCCTGCGGGAGACGCGCGCCATCTTGCGCGACGCGGCGGCGGCGGCCGACCTCAAGCTGCCGACCGAGCCGGCGACGGGTCCACGATCGCGCACGCCGGAGCTGCGGGCGGCGCACTGACGACGCGGTCGGCCGGGCCAGGATCGGAGTTCGCCGCACTGGACGGCCGACATCGCGGCGTGTGAAATGGTCTCGATCAGGCGGCTCCGCCCGGAGCGCGCCAGGAGGCCGGGTATGCGCGCTGATTTCCATGCCATCCGTGACGAGGCTGCCCTGGTGGCCCTGTACGGCCACGGCAACGACGCCTCCATGGTAAAAGAAATCGACCACGTCCATCCGCACTATCGGGCCTTCATCGAGGCAGCATCTTATGTGGTCATGGCGACCACGGGGCCCGACGGTCTGGACGCCTCTCCGCGCGGCGATCCGGCGGGGTTCGTCGTCGTCGAGGACGAGCATACGCTGTTGATCCCGGATCGACGCGGCAACAACCGGGTCGACACGCTGCACAACCTGATCGCCGATCCCAGGGTCGGGCTTCTGTTCCTGATACCGGGCATCGGGGAATCGCTGCGGGTGAACGGGATCGCCACGATTTCCGTCGATCCGGCGTTGCTCGCGCGCTTCCCGATGGGCGACAAGCCGCCGCGCTCGGTGATCGTCATCGGCGTGCAAACCGTCTATTATCAGTGCCCCCGGGCGGCGGCGCGCGCCGATCTCTGGAATCCGGACAAGTTCCTCCCGCGGTCCGCCCTGCCCAGCTCCGGCACGATTCTCGCCGATCTGAGCGCAGACCGAATCGATCGTGTGGAATGGGACCGCACCCGCGAGGCGACGGTCCGGACGACCCTCTATTGATGGAACAGGGGTCGGCGCCCAATGCGAGTTTCGCGTCGTACGAGGAGATCGCGGCGGAGCTGGCGGCCCTCCTGGACGGGGAGACGGACCCGCTCGCGAACGTGTCCAACGCCGCGGCGGCGATCTTTCACGGGCTTTCCGACGTGAACTGGGTCGGGTTCTACGTTCTTCGCGGCGAGGAACTGGTGCTCGGCCCGTTCCAGGGGCGCCCAGCCTGCATTCGCCTGCCGCTCGGCCACGGCGTGTGCGGCACTGCCGCGGCCGAGCTTCGGTCGGTGCTGGTCGACGATGTAGCGGCATTTCCGGGCCATATCGCTTGCGATCCGGTCTCTCGCTCCGAGTTGGTGGTGCCGGTTACGGCCGCCGGGCGCCTGGTCGGCGTCCTCGACCTTGACAGTTCTCGCGTCGCAAGGTTCACCCTTGACGATCAGAGCGGCTGCGAGCGCCTGGCGGCTTTGGTCGCGCCATACCTGGCCGAGCTGTGACGGCGCGTGATGACCCAACAATATCGAGTGGAACAATGAGCGGCTCAACCTCCTCCAGCTTGTCGTTCCGCCGGCCTCGCAGCAACTGGGGCTGGTTCGTCGTCCTGGGCATCCTGCAAATCCTGCTAGGCGTGTTCTGCTGGTTCGACGTGGTGGCCGCGACCCTGGTCGGCACGATCTTCATCGGCGCGGCCCTCGTGGTCGGCGGCGTGCTGCAAATCATCCACGCGTTCTTCGATCGCGGCTGGGGCGGGTTCCTGCTGCATGTGCTGAGCGGGGTGCTGTATGCGATCGGCGGGTTCCTGATCATGGCGGAACCGATTCAGGGCTCCGTCATCATCACGATCATCCTCGCCGCCGTGCTGATCGTGGCCGGGGTGTCGCGCATCGTGCTCGCGGTCAGCCACTGGCATCTGGGCGGTTCCGGGCTGCTGCTGCTGGGCGGCCTTATCAGCATCGGCGTGGGGATCGCGTTGTACGCCACGCTGCCCTGGTCGGGATTGTGGGTGCTCGGGACGCTGATCGCCGTCGAGCTGATCTTCCACGGCGCCGCCTGGGTCGAGTTCGGCTTGTCGCTACGTCGGCTCGGCAGGCCGGCCTGACACCCGTGCTTCGACGCCCCCTCCCTCGCGGGAGGGGGCGTCGATAGACTATCCGCTCGTCGCGTTCAGGGTTACAGTGGATCCCACGAAAACACGTCGCCCGACCGATCCAGCGGCATGAACGACGGCTTCAGCGCCGGCAGCGCGTGCTCGGCGATCGTCTCGGGCGTCCATCCCTCGGCGCGGTGGACGTAGCGGATGGGACGGGGCGAACTGAACAGAATCAGCTCGTTCATCCTTGTGCCGAACACCTGTCCGCTGACGTCCTTGGCGGCATCCGAGGCCAAAAACACCGCCATCGGCGCGTTCTTGTCGGGCGTCATCGCCTTGATCTTCTCGACCCGCGCCTGCTGCTCGGGCGTGGTCGCCGGGATCGAGCTGGTCATGCGGCTCCAGGCGAACGGCGCGATGCAGTTCGACCGCACGTTGTAGCGCTTCATGTCGAGCGCGATCGACTTCGACAGCGCGGTGATGCCCAGCTTGGCGGCCGAGTAGTTCGCCTGGCCGAAATTGCCGATCAGGCCGGAGGTGCTGGAGATGTGGACGAAGGCGCCGCTCTCCTGCTTGCGGAAATGCTCGGCGGCGGCGCGGCTCATGAAGAAGCTGCCGTTCAGATGCACGCCGATGACCGACAGCCAATCGTCGGCCGTCATCTTGTGGAAGATCACGTCGCGCAGGATGCCGGCGTTGTTCACCACGATGTCGATGCGCCCGTAATGGTCCATCGCCGCCTGGACGATCTTCTGCGCGGTGCCCCATTCGGCGACCGAATCCGTGCTGATCTCGGCCTTGCCGCCGCGCTGCTCGATCACCTGCTTGGTCTGCTGCGCCGGGCTCGCCGAGGCGCCCTCGCCCGACAGCGACGCGCCCACGTCGTTGATGATGACGCGGGCGCCGGCGCCCGCCATCATGATCGCGATCTCGCGCCCGATGCCCCCGCCCGAACCGGTGACCACCGCCACCTTGCCATCCAACATGCCCATCCCGCGTGTTCCTTTCCTGCCCTGAGGGCGCGAGGTTAAGCGGGGCCATTGCCGATGACAAATCACCCTCGTCGCCGTCGCGCGCCGGGGTCCGGATGGTCAGACGAGCCCGGGCGGAACAGAATGGACCGCGCCGAGCCCTGCGAGGAGAGCCGTGTTGACCCGACCGCCGCTGCCGCCGTTCACCCCCGAGACCGCCGCCCAGAAGGTGCGCTCGGCCGAGGATGCCTGGAACACCCGCGATCCGGAGCGAGTGGCGGGCGCCTACACGGCGGACAGCCGCTGGCGGAACCGCGCCGAGTTCTTCGCCGGAACCGATTCCATCGTCGCCTTCCTGCGGCGCAAATGGGCGCGGGAACTGGACTACCGCCTGATCAAGGAACTGTGGGCGACAACCGGCAACCGGATCGCCGTGCGGTTCGCCTACGAGTGGCACGACGATAGCGGCCACTGGTATCGCAGTCACGGCAACGAACAATGGGAGTTCTACGAGTCCGGGTTGATGCGCCGGCGCGAGGGAAGCATCAACGACGTGCCCATCCAGGAGACGGACCGCTTGTTCCGATGGCCGGCCGGCCCGCGCCCGGCGGATCATCCCGGCATGTCCGACCTTGGCCTCTGAGGACAGGGTCCGTGCACGGCGCCTAGCCATGCGTCAACCGCCACGCGGAGCCGAGCAGGTCGAACAGGTCGAGCAGTCGGGCGACATAGTGATCATGCACCGCGAACGCCGGCGCCTCCGGATCGAGCATCTGGCGCTCCAGCGCGTCCAGCATCCGACGCAGCCGGCGTTCGTGCAGGCCGAAGCGGCGCTGTAGCGGATCGGCGATAATGCCGGCGAAGGCGGCGGTGCCGGCGGCGGCCAGCATCAGGGCGCCGGTCAGGCCGGCCATCAGCGCGGCCGACGGCGCCGCCGGGAACAGCCCGTACCAGATGCCGCCGAGTCCGGTTCCCAGCGGGAAGGAGGTGATCGCGCCCTGCTGGGCGAGGACGGTCGCCAACACCGGCCCAAGCGACACGGCGCCAGGAGTGAACTGCTTCACCGCCAGCGCGCCGGTGCCAAGCGTCATCAGCGACGTGGTGATCTCCGCCGCCGCCGCCCTCGTGGCGGCATAGCTCGCCATCGCCTCCGTTAGCCGGGCGCGGAACGCCGGGTCGTCGCCGTGCGCGCCCAACGGGGCGAGCAAGGTCGCCGCCGCCGCGTTCACGCGCGGATCGTCGAGGATGGTCTCGGCCAGCGCGTCGCGCACCTGCTCGCGGCCGGGTTGACGGCAGGGCAGTTCAAGCAATTCGGTGATCGTCAGCCATTCGATCCGGCGGGCCACGTCGGTGCGAAACAGGAGGTTCCGCCGCGCCGCCGCGCCTGCCAGCCGGGGCGCGCCCACCCGGGCCGCCACGAGGCCGGCTGCTTTCATCGCCGCGTGCGGGGCCGCCAGCACGAGGTTGGCGGGCGCGCGCAGGATGTCGGGACCGACCGCCGCGCGGTGCAGGGCGAGTGTGCCGGCGAGCGAGAAGTGCCGATCGACGAACGGGCGCACCCGCATCCGACGATCGCCGAAATAGCGGCGGATACCGGATTCCACCGCCGAGCGAGCGAGGATTTCGTCCATCGCGACTATCTGGGTGCATCGGCGGGGTGCTAACAGCCGCTTCCCGATGACCGAGCTGACCCTCCTGCCGACCGGCCCTACCAACCGGCTGTTCGCCGGCGCGATCCCGGCGGAGTTGCGCGCGCGCTGGTGCGCGGTTCGCCTGCCATGGGCGGGCGGTCCCGACACGCGGGCGGTCATCGTGCTGGACGTGGGAGAGGACGTCGCCTTGACCTCGGTGGCGGCCCCCGGCCGGAACGGCGTGGCGTATTCGCTTCTTCATATTCCGTTCGATGCCGGGGAGCTGCGGATCGACTTGTTAGGCACGGCACACCCACCTCGCCATTTGCTGCTGTCCGTTCGTCCTATCTCGCGCGCCGGCGCGGCGGCGCGGCTGCTGACGCGCGCGCCCGGGCCCATTCTGCGCGCCGCGTTGGGCGGGCGAGCGGGCTGGAGCCGGCGAGTGCGAGCGGCGCTGGCGCGGGCGGGGGGCGAAGCCCCGGCCGCCTCGTACGGCCTCTGGGCGATGTTGTTCGACCATTGGTCCAAGGAGGAGGTCGCGCGCCTCGCGGCCGCTTCCGACCGCGAAGCCTGGCCCGCGATCCTCGCCCTGGTGCTATGCGAAGGCGGCACGGAGACCACGGCGGCGCGGGCAACGCTCGACTCTCTCGCCGCGCAGGCGGTCCCCGCGCGCGTCCGCCCGCTGGCGGCGGGTGTCCCGCTCGGCCCCGTCCTGGCGGATGCGGGCGAACCATACGTGGCGATCCTTCAGGCCGGCGAGATCGTGCCGCCGTACGCGACGGCGCTTCTCGGAGCGTACCTCGCGCGAAACGGAGAGCCGCTCGCCGTGTACGCCGACGAAGACGCCGTCGACGCCGACGACACCCGCCATGCCCCGCTGTTCAAGCCGGAGCCCAACCGCGCTTTGATGCTGTCGGGCACGCTCACGCGCGGCGTATGGCTGTTCCGTCGTGACTGGCTCGTCTCGCGGGCGCCGGAGAAAGCGGGCTGGGCGGAGGTCTTGCGGCTCGATCTGTGGCTGCGCCTGCACGAAGCGGGACGCGCGGGCGAAACGAGGCGCGTGCCCTTCATCCTGACGCACCGCCGCGCCGACGTCGAAGCCGCGCCGGCGGCGGCGTTGGCGGAGGTCGTGCGAGCGCACTTGGCGCGCCTGGGCGCGGCGGCGAGGATCGCCTCCGACGCGCTGCCGCTCCAGGTGCGCCCCTTGCTCGCGGGTGCGCGGGACCGCTCGGTCGCCCTCATCGTGCCGTCGGCCCTGCGGGCGGCGCATGTGCGACGCTGCTTGCGCGCGGTACTGGAGCGAACCGACCATACCGCGCTGGAATTGCTGGTGGTGGTCTCGCAATCGGCGCCGCTGGATACCGAGCAGCGCGCGACGCTGGCCGCGGTCGGCGAGGACCGCCGCGTCCGCGTGCTGATGCTGCCCGTTGAGCGCTTCAACTACTCGGCGGCGAACAATTTTGGCGCCAGCGGGACCGAGGCCGAGTTCCTTTGCCTGCTGAACGACGATGTGGCGCCGATCGCGCCGGACTGGCTCGACACGATGCTAGGGCAGTTCGCCGATCCGGCGATCGGCGCGGTGGGCGCGAAGTTGCTATACGAGAATGGAACGGTGCAGCATGGCGGCATCATCATCGGCCTGGCCGGCCTTGCCGAGCATGCCAATCGCGGCCTGCCGCGGGGCGCGCCCG
>JBDTFI010000182.1:0-5601 GCA_039938035.1 Acetobacteraceae bacterium
TGGCCTTGCTTGCCTTGTCGGCGACCAGTTCGATGGCGGCGATCAGGCCGACGCCCCGCACTTCGCCGACCAGCGGGTGGTCGGCGAACCGCCGGCGCAGTTCGTTCTGCATATGCGGCCCGACCCGACCGACATGGCCGCCTAGGTCGTTCTCGTCATAGATTTTCAGCGTCTCGATCGCGACCGCCGCCGGTACCGGATGGCCGGAATAGGTGAATCCGTGGCCGAACGTGCCGATCTCGTGGCTCTGTTTCGCAAGGCCCTCGAACACCCGCTCGTTCACCATCACCGCGCTGATCGGCAGATAGGAGGAGGAGAGTGCCTTGGCGCAGGTCAGCATGTCCGGCTCGATCCCGAACGTCTGGCTGCCCCAGTAATTTCCGGTGCGCCAGAAGCCGCAGATGACCTCATCGACGACCAGCAACACGTCGTATTTCCGCAGCACCGCCTGGATCTTCTGGAAATAGCCGCGCGGCGGCACGAGAACCCCGCCGGCGCCCATGATCGGCTCGGCGAACATCGCCGCGATCGTGTCCGGCCCTTCGGCGAGAATGAGCTTCTCCAGCTCCTCGGCGCAGCGCGTCGCGAACGCCTCCTCGGTCTCTCCAGGCTGCCCCATGCTGTAGTAATGCGGCGTCATGGTGTGCAGGAAGCCGGGCAGCGGCACGTCGAAGCCGCGATGGTTCCACGGCAGGCCGGTGAGGGAGGCCGAGGCGAGGGTGATCCCGTGATAGCCCCGGTTCCGGCCGATGATCTTCTTCTTCGCCGGACGCCCGACGGCATTGTTGAAATACCAGATCATCTTGATCGCCGTGTCGTTCGCCTCCGACCCGGAGTTGGCGAAGAACACCTTGCTCATCGGTACCGGCGCGCGCTGGATCAGCATCTCGGCGAGATCGATGCACGGCTCGTGCGATTTCGAGCCGAACGCGTGATAGAACGGCAGCTTGCGCATCTGCGTCACGGCCGCCTGCACCAGCCGCTCGTTGTCGAAGCCGAGCGAGGCGCACCACAGCCCGGCGACGCCCTCGATATACTCCTTGCCGGCATCGTCCCACACGTGGACGCCCTTGCCGCGGGTGATGATCACCGGCCCCACCTCCTGATGCATCTTCAGGTCGACGTAGGGGTGCAGCACGTTGGCGATATCGCGGGCGGCGGCGGAATTGGCGCCGAAGGGCGGCGGGCTCATTCGAAAGCTCCTGGACCGGGATGGGGACCGCAGTCTAAGCCGAATTGGCCGGAGGTCCATCCGGCGCGGAGGCGAGCATGAAGTTTGGCTACTTCACGTTGAGCGACAATCACTACGACAACAATCCGCGCACGCCGAACCAGTTCGTCGCCGATATCCTGGACGAGGCCATCCATGCCGACCGGATCGGGATGCACTCAGCCTGGATCGGCGAGCATCATTTCAGCACGCTCGGTGTCCTGTCGTGCCCCGACCTCGCGCTCGCTTATGTCGCGGCCCGAACCAGCGCGATCCGGCTCGCGCCCGCCGTCACCGTGCTGCCGCTGCACCATCCGATCCGCGTCGCCGAGCAATGGGCCACGCTCGATTTGCTCAGCGGCGGCCGCGTCGATTTCGCCGCCGGACGCGGCTACGATCGGCGCGAGTATGAGCCGCTCGGCGCGGATTTCGACGACAACCAGTCAACGTTCGAGGAGGGTCTGGAGGTCGTTCAGCGCCTGTGGGCGGCTGACGAGCCGATCAGCCATGTCGGGCGGCACTACAGGTTCGAAGACGTGGCGATCACGCCGCGCCCGGTGCAGCGCCCGATCCCTTCCTATGTCGCCTCGTTCTCCCGCCCCTCGATCGAACTGGCCGGCCGGCTCGGCTGCGGGTTGATCGTGGCGCCCTTCGCCGCCGCCATGACCTATGGCGGGCTGGCCGACGTGGCGCGGCTCTACAAGGAAACCTGCGCCGGATACGGCAAGCCGCCAGGGCGGCTCATGTGCAGCTACTTCATCCACTTCCACGACACCGATGCCGAGGAGCAGGCGGCGCGGACCCGCCAGCTCCGCTACTACAAGGAATGCGTGATCCCCGCCTTCCCGGGCGATCCGGCGACCGCGCCGCCGAGCTACCGGTACTTCGTCGGCATGGTCGATCGCCTGCGCAAGGCGCGCGCCGAGGATCTGAGCGACAACGCCGTGTTGCTCGGCGACGCCACGCGGATCACCGAGTCGCTGAAGAAAGTGGAGGCGGCCGGGTTCGACGAGGTGATCCTCTACTCCAACGTCGGCCTGAAGCCGCATGCCCAGGTCAAGGACGAGATGGCCCGGTTCATGGAGCAGGTGGCACCGGCCTTCGCCTGACGGCTTGAACGCGGTGGCCCGGCCTGCCAGAAACCCGCCCGCACGGGGGACAGCATGGCGAAAGCGGAGCGGAAGCTGACCGAGGGACAACGCAGCTACGAGGCGCGGCGCGCGGCCAAGGCGGGGATGAACCTCGATCGCTGGCTGGCCGAGAAGGACAAGCGCGAGCGCGAGGCGGAGCGGGCGCGCCAGAAGGCGATCGAGCCGCCGAAGCCGCCGCGCAAGCCCGGCCTGTTCGGCCGCCTGCTCGAACGCGCCCGCAAGCCCTTGTAGCCGCCTGCTCGTCGCCCACGCCGATTGGAGTGTCGATCCCCGCAAGCGCTGGGTCGCCCGGGCCTTCCCCGACGGCGGAGGCTGGCGGTTGGAGGCGCCGGGGCCCGTCGGTCCCCTCGGAACGTTTCTGGAGCGGCTGTGTGCCGAGGCGCGTGGGGCGCCGGTGGCGCTCGGCGTCGATTTCCCGCTCGGGCTGCCGCGCGCTTATGCCGCCCGTCTGCCGGATGACGGCTTCCCGTCGTTCCTCCGCCGGGTCGGCGGTATCCCGGGTTTCTTCGATGTCGCCGCCCGCCTCGGCGACGTCGGCTTCGACCGCCCATTCTACCCGATGCGTGGGGCGCGCGGGATGACGAGGGCGGCGCACGCGGCCGCGCTCGGTTTCGCTGGCCCCGCCGGGCTCAGCCGGGCATGCGACCGTGCGACGGCGGAGCGGCCGGCCGGGGCGCCGCTGTTCTGGACACTCGGCGCGAACCAGACGGGCAAGGCCGCGATCGTCGCCTGGCGCGACATGCTGCTCGCGCCCGGCCCGCCGGTGCGGCTCTGGCCGTTCGCCGGACCGTTCCGCTCGTTGCTGGCGCCCGGCACCGTCGCCGTTGCCGAGACCTATCCCGCCGAGGCGATGCGCCATCTCGGCATCCGCCTCGACGGCAGCAAGCGCCGTCAGGCCGATCGCGCCGCGGTCGCGCCGATGCTGGGCGCGGCGATGGCGTGCCTCGGCGTGCTCGCCTCCCCGGTGCTGGAAGCGGCGGTGCTGGATGGGTTCGGCGCCGACGCGGCCGGGGAGGATCGGTTCGACTGCGTCCTGGGCGTGCTCTGCGTCCTGAACGTCCTGGCGGGGCATCGCCCCGACGACACGCCGGACGATCCGTGGATACGCCGGTGGGAGGGCTGGGTGCTCGGCCAGACGGCGCTCCCGGCCACGGCGTGGCCGGTGGTTGCATCGGGGGCGGATGTCGGGCCACAGTCGCGCAACGGAGCCGCCGTCAAGGCGGGCGAACAGGGAGACGTACCATGATCGGCAGAAGAGGCTTCATCGCGGGCGGCGTGGCCGCGACGACGGCGATCGCCACGACCTCGCGGGTGCGCGCAGCGGACGCGGCGGAACTGAAGATCGGCAGCATCATGCCCTACAGCGGCCCCGCTTCCTCATACGGCACGATCGGCAAGACCGAGACCGCCTACATGGCCTGGCTGAACACCCAGGGCGGCATCGACGGGCACAAGATCAACTTCATCTCCCTCGACGACGGCTACAGTCCGCCGCGCACGCTGGAGGACGCCCGCCGCCTGATCGAGCAGGAAAACGTCGACTTCCTGTTCAGCACCCTCGGCACGCCGACCAACTCGGCGATCGAGCGGTACTGCAACCAGCACAAGGTGCCGCAGATTTTCGTCGCCACGGGCGCCGACAAATGGGGCGACTACAAGGAATTCCCCTGGACCATCGGGTTGCAGCCCAGCTATCGGACCGAAGCCCAGATATATGCCAAGTACATTCTGGCGCAGAAACCGGACGCGAAGGTGGGAATACTCTATCAGAACGACGATTTCGGCAAGGATTACCTGAACGGCGTACGGGATGTCTTCGGCAAGGATTGGGACAAGTACGTCATCAAGTCAGTGTCCTACGAAGTCATGGACCCGACGGTGGATTCACAGGTGGCCAGCCTGCAATCGTCGGGGGCCGATACGCTGGTCTGTGCCACCGCGCCGAAGCAGGCCGCGCAGGCGATCCGCAAGGTCCACGACCTCAACTGGCACCCGCTGTTCTTCATGACCAACGTCTCGATCTCCGCCGGGTCGGTCATGCAGCCGGCCGGAGCCGAAGCGGGGAAGGGCGTTATCACCAGCGGCTTCATGAAGGATTCCACCGATCCGACATGGAAGGACGACGCGGGGATGAACGAGTGGCGCGCCTTCATGGCCAAGCAGATGCCGGGGGCCGACCTGACGGACAACAACCACGTCTATGGTTACATGTTCTCGTTCGTGCTGCACCACGTCCTGCAAGCCTGCAAGGGCAACTTCGCCCGCGACAATGTCATGAAGCAGGTGACCTCGATCGACAGCCTGGAGGTTCCGGTGCTGCTGCCAGGCATCAAGGTCGCCACCAGCCCGACCAACTACCACCCGATCCGTGCCATGCAGCTACAGAAATGGGATGGCGCCCGATGGGTCCGCTTCGGCGAGATAATCGAGGGCGTCGCGAGTTGACCGCGCCGGGCGGCCCGGCGCTCTCGGCGAGTTGACAAAAGTCCGATCGCTCGCGTGCTAGCGTTCGATCGCGGCATCGATAAGGAGTATCCGATGTTCAAGCGTGTCGTACTTGCCTTGCTGGTGATCGGCGGTCTTGGCGGCTCGGTGCTGGCCGTATCCGGACTGACGGCGCAGACCGCCGCGGCCTGCTCGGCTGATCACACGACCTGACCTTGCGCTGACCACCCTCGCGCGATCAGACTTCCTGCCGCCTCGGGGCCGCGGCTCCGGGGCGGAACGGGAAAACGGAGGTCACGGTGCTTACCAGGAGAGCCACACTAGCCACGGGCGCGGCGTTGCTCGCTACGCCCGCCATCCGGCGCGCGAGCGCCGCCGATGCGACGCCACTCAAGATCGGCAATACCATGCCCTATAGCGGCAACGCCTCGGCCTACAGCTCGGTCGGCAAGGCTGACGTGGGCTTCTTCAAGTGGGTGAACGACCAAGGCGGCGTGGGCGGCCGGCAGATCGACTTCATCTCCCTCGATGACGGCTACAGCCCGCCCAAGACAGTGGAGCAGGTTCGTCGTCTGGTCGAGCAGGACAAGGTCGACTTCCTGTTCCACACGCTCGGCACGCCCTGCAACACGGCGATCGAGCCGTACTGCAACCAACACAAGATTCCGCAGCTTTTCGTCGCCACCGGCGCGGACAAATGGGGCAATTACAAGAAGTACCCGTGGACGATCGGCTGGCAGCCAAGTTACCGGACGGAAGCCCAAATCTACACGAAATACATGCTGAAGGAGAATC
>JBDTFI010000183.1:0-3458 GCA_039938035.1 Acetobacteraceae bacterium
CGATCGGTGTCTATGTCTTCGCCGGCTGCATCGCGCTGGCCGGCTTCGTGCTCACCGCCTGGGTCGCGCGCGCCGGCTTCGGCCTCGATGCGATGAGCGTGCGCGAGGACGAGGAGGCGGCGACCGCGCTCGGCGTGCCGGCGACGCGGGTGAAGGTCATCGCCTTCATCGTCAGCGCCGCCCTTCCCGCGCTGGCCGGCGGACTGGTCGCCTGGAACCGCAGCTACATCGATCCGCCCAGCATGTTCGACCCGACGATCGACCTGCAAACCGTGGTCTTCGTGCTGTTCGGCGGCATCGGCACCGTCGCCGGCCCGTTCCTCGGCACCTTGGTGCTGATGATCGTGGGCGAGGAGTTCCTGGTCTATTTCCCGAACCTGGAACTCGCGCTGTTCGGGCTGGTGGTGATCCTCACCGTGCTGGTCTTCCCGGGCGGGCTTGTCTCGCTCGCCAACCGGTTCGGCTTGCTGCGCCGTCCCATCGTGCTGGCGCCGTCCGTCCTGCCGGAGGGCGCGCCGCCGCACGCCCGCGCCGCGACGATCGAAGGCATACCGGTGTTGGAGGTACGGGATCTGACCGTGCGGTTCGGCGGGCTTGTGGCGCTCGACAACGTGTCGTTCGTCATCGGCGCCGGCGAGACGGTCAGCATCATCGGCGCCAACGGCGCGGGAAAGACCACGCTGTTCAACACCATCACCGGATTTGTTCCGCCCACCTCGGGCGACATCCTGTTCATGGGCGTTTCGGTCGCCAGGCTGCCCGCGTTTCGGCGCGCCCAGCGCGGCATGGCCCGCAGCTTCCAGATCCCGCGTGTGATGGGCGAGATGACGGTGTGGGAGAACGTGGTGCTCGCCGCGCTACATGGGCGGCAGAGGCACCGGGCGGTGGAGCACGCAGCCTGGGTGCTGCGCACCGTCGGGTTTGCCCCGATCTGGCTCGATCCGGTGGCGCGGCTCTCGCCCGGACTTCAGCGGCTGCTGGAGTTCGCGCGCGTGCTGGCGCTCAACCCCGAGCTGGTGCTGCTCGACGAGGTGATGGCCGGCATGACGCGCGACGAGCAGGAGGAGGTGCGCGCGGTGATCCGCCGGCTGAGGGATTACGGTGTCGCCGCCGTCGCCTGCGTCGAGCATGTGATCGCCGCGATCGCCGATCTGTCCGACCGGATGGTAGTGCTCGATTTCGGCTGCAAGATCGCCGACGATACGCCCGCCCGCGTGCTGCAAGACCCGGTGGTGGTGCGCGCCTATCTCGGGGAGCCGCAATGAGTGACGCGGTTCCAGCGCTGGTCTTGCGCGACGTGGTGGCTGGGTTCGGCGCGCTGACCATCCTCAACGGCGTGTCGCTTGAGGTCGGCGCGAGCGAGGTGGTCGTCGTGCTCGGCGCCAACGGTGCTGGCAAGACCACGCTGTTTCGCGCGATCGCCGGCCTGCTCGCGCCGCGCGGTGGCGAGATCAGCCTGTACGGCCAATCCATCGGCGGCCGGCCGGCGCACGTCGTGACGCGGGCCGGCATCGGCCATGTGCCGAGCGGGCGAGAACTGTTCCCAGGGTTGTCCGTCCTCGATCACCTCGAACTCGGCGGTCGGCTCTGCGCGCCGGACCGCCGCGCGGCGCTGCGGGCACAGATGTTCGAGGTCTTTCCGGTGCTGCATGACCGCCAGCGCCAACGCGCCGGCACGCTGTCGGGCGGGGAGCAGCAGATGCTGGCGATCGCGCGCGCGCTGATGACCGATCCGCGCGTGCTGCTACTCGACGAACCCTCGACCGGGCTCGCACCGAAAATCGTCATGTCGGTGTTCGCGACCCTGCCGATGCTGCGCCGGCAAGGCGTGAGCGTGTTGTTGGCCGAGCAGAGCATGACGCTCGGACTGTCGGCCGCTGATCGCGCCTATGTCATCGACCACGGGCGGATGGTGCTATCCGGTCCGGCCGCCGAATTGGCGACCGACCGGCGGGTGGTGGACACTTATCTGGGGCGGTGACGGCAATGGACGCGATGATCCTGGACAGCGTCGCGCGTTTCCTGCAACGCGATGTCAAGCCGTACGTGAGGCAGCTCGAACACGACGATACCTATCCCGCCGAGATCGTCGAACGCATGAAGGAGCTTGGCCTGTTCGGGGCCACAATCCCGGCTGAATACGGGGGTCTCGGCCTCGGCTGCACGACCTACGCGAAGATCGTCGAGGCGGTCTCCACCGTCTGGATGTCGCTCAGCGGCATCTTCAACTCCCATTTGATCATGGCCGCCGCCGTCCAGCGCTTCGGCACGGCGGAGCAGAAGCAAACCTTCCTTCCGCGCTTCGCGAGCGGCGAATTGCGCGGTGGCCTCGCGCTGACCGAACCCGATTGCGGCACCGATCTTCAGGCGATCCGCACGACGGCACGACGTGACGGCGCGGACTACATCATCAACGGCACCAAGACCTGGATCTCAAACGGCATCTACGGCCAGTGCTTCGCGCTGCTGGTGAAGACCGATCCGGACGCGGCGCCGCGCCATCGCGGCATGAGCCTGTTCCTCGCCGAAAAGGGCCCCGGCTTCACTGTCAGCCGGAAGCTCGAAAAACTCGGCTACAAGGGGATCGACAGCGCGGAACTGGTCTTCCAGGACTACCGGATTCCGGCGGGCCGGCTGATCGGCGGCGCCGAAGGACGCGGGTTGCAGCATACGCTTGGCGGGTTGGAGCTGGGACGCATCAACGTCGCCGCGCGCGGCGTGGGCGTCGCGCAGGCGGCGCTGAACGAGGCCGTCTCCTACAGCCAGTTTCGGAAAACGTTCGGCAAGCCGATCTGCCAGCACCAGGCGATTCAGACCAAGCTGGGCGACATGGCGACGCTGGTACAGGCCGCGCGCCTGCTGGTGGAGAACGCTGCGCAGGCATACGATCGCGGCGAGCGCTGCGACATGGAGGCCGGCATGGCGAAGCTGTTTGCGACCGAGGCGGCGGTGAACGTCAGCCTGGAATCGATGCGCATCCACGGTGGCTACGGCTATTCGACGGAGTTCACGGTGGAGCGGCTCTATCGCGACGCGCCGCTTCTGGTGATCGGCGAAGGAACCAACGAAATGCAGCGGATCATCATCGCCAAGCAGCTGATCGCACGCAACCCGGTCTGACACGCATGGGCCCGCTGCACGGAATTCGCATCATCGCCGTCGAGCAGTACGGTGCCGGCCCGTATGGCTCCATGCAGCTTGCCGATCTTGGCGCGGAGATCATCAAGATCGAGAATCCGGCGGACGGTGGCGATATGGCGCGCCGGGTCGGCCCGTTCTTCGTCGGCGACAACGACAGCCTGTTCTTCCAGAGCTTCAACCGCAACAAGCGCAGCGTCACGCTCGACCTGAAGCGACCGGGCGCGCGCGATGTCCTGCACGCGCTGGCCTCCCGCTCGGACGGATTGCTGAACAATCTTCGTGGCGATCTGCCAGACAAGCTCGGCCTGACCTACAAG
>JBDTFI010000184.1:0-5234 GCA_039938035.1 Acetobacteraceae bacterium
CAGGAAGACATCGACCATCTCGGCCACGGCCAGGGCCGTGACAAACGAAGCCTCGGCGATCCGCACCGGCGGCAATCCAAGCCGCAGCAATACCGAGAGATAAAGGTTCCCCGGCGGGCTTACCCAGTGTCGCCCGACACGCCCTCGCCCGGCGGTCTGCTCGCGCGCCACGACGACCGTGCCATGCGCCGCCCCCTCGCGCGCCAGACGCAGCGCCTCGTCGCTGGTCGAGCCGACGGTGCCGAATATCCGAACGTCGAACATTCCCAACCGGTCAACCGATCGCTTCGATGAGGCGAACGGCATTCGGCCCCGTCGACGCCTGTCGTTCACCCCCGACCGCGCGCCGCCGCCCGTCGCGCGAGCGCGAGGATCGCGTTGCGGCAGATCGCGTGATCCGGCGCGCCGGTGCGCTTGCAGCCGCGTTCGGCCTCGGCCAGCCCGACCATCGCCGCCATGAGCGCCGGTTCGCTCCATAGGCTGAGGGCGCGGGCGAACGCCCCGACACGGCGGAAGAACACCGGCGGGCGGGCCGCCTTGGCGGCGTCGGCGGGGCTCAGGCCACGATCGACGGCGAGGCGCGCGCGGTGCAGGCGCTGCATGTGCGACAGCCCCACGCGCAACACGCCGACCGTGGTGCCGCCTTCCGCCATCGCCAGCTCCAGCGCGCGGTCGGCGGTTTCGACATCGCCCTGGGTGGCGGCGAACAGGGCATCATCAAGCGACAGGCCGGCGAGATCGCCGACGCAGGCGGTCGCCGCGTCCATGTCGACCTCGCCGCCCTTGCCGACATAGAGGGCGAGCTTCTCGACCTCCTGACGTGTCGCCGCCCGGTCGGCGCCGAGATGGGCGGACAGCCACGACAGCGCCTCCCGCTCGACGCCGACGCCGGAGGCGGTCAGTGCGTCGCGGATGGTGTCCTCCAGCGCGCGGCCCTCCTCGGGATAGCAGCCGATCGCGACACCATCAGGCGCGGCCTCCACGGCTTTGCGTAGCCGCGACGTGCTGGTGAGCGTCGCCGCCTCCAGCACCACCAGCGCCGGGGCGCGGCCCTTGAGCACCGCCTCCACCGCCTCGCGCATGGACTCGTTCGCATCGCGCACCCGCACGACCCGCCTGCCGCCGGTCATCGGCAAGCTCGCCGCCTCGGACTCCAGCGTGGCCGCGTCATCGCGGGTCAGCTCGGCAACGCGGAACGGGTCGTCGAGGCTGCCGGCGACGAGGCGGGTCAGCGCCTCGGCGCGATCGCGCATCATCCCGACATCGTCGCCGTGCAGCAGCACGACGCGCGCGGCCCCTGGATCACGCAGGAACGCCGCCGCCTTGCGGGAGTCGAGTTTCAACGCCGGCTGCCTACCCCGCCCGGGCGCGAAACACGGTCGCGAGCCGCAGCGTGATCTGGTCCGCGATTTGCTGGGCCAGCCGCGCCGTCACCTGCTCGTTGCTGAGATCGCCGGCGAAGTACTGGGTGTCGAACGTGTCGATGCCTTCGTACGAGCGCGCCGTCCCGGTCGCGATTGTCGTGCGCGCCGTATCGCGCGCGACCAGCGCCCAGTTGGCGTGCGCGGTCAGGCGGGTGAAGGTGTTGGTGTTGTCGGGCAGGATGGCGATGCCCTCGCCGGTGATCCAGAAGAACACGCCGAGGTCGTAGCGCCGCTCGCCGCCCTCGTCGGTGCCGTGCAGGCGCTGTTGCAGGGCCTGGCGCAAAAGCTGCCCCGGGCGGTCGGGGATCAGCGCGACGTGGATCGTCGCCAGTTCGCGCACCGCCGGGCCGGGGCTGCCGGACGCGGTCGGCATATAGACCGGCTGGAAGCCGCACCCGGCGACGGAGGTGAGCGCGAGGCCCGTCGCGATACCAAGCAAGCGGCGGCGGCCGAGCGGCCTCATCCGGCGATCACGAAATTCACGATGCGGTCCGGAACATGGATGCGCTTCACGACCCGCCGCCCGGCGAGTGCACGGGCGACGTTCGGCTCGGCCTCCGCCGCCGCGATAACCTCCACTGCCGCCGCTCCCGTCGGCATGGCAAGCGTGCCGCGCAGCTTGCCCATGACCTGCACCGCGATCGTGACCTGCTCGGTGGCCAGCAGAGCGGGGTCAGCCTCGGGCCACGCCAGCTCCGCCACCAGAGTCGCGGCGCCCGGATGCAGTCTTGCGTGTATCTCCTCGGCGAGGTGCGGCATCATCGGCGCGGCAAGCTGGGCCATCGCCCCCATCGCCTCGCGCCGCGCCCAGCCCAGCCCAGCGGCCTCGCTGACGCGCTCCGCCTCGGCGATGGCGTTGGCGAATTCGTACAGACGGGCGACGGCGACGTTGAGCGCGAAGCTCTCCAGTGCCTCGGTCACGGCGGCGATGGCGCGATGCGTCGCCCGGCGCAGGGTGGCCGCCGCTCCCGCGACATCACCCGGTCGCACCGTATCGGGGATGGCGGCGACCGCCTCGGCGAGGCGGAACAGCCGCTGGGTGAAGCGGTAAGCCCCGGCGACGCCAGCCTCGGTCCATTCCATGTCCCGATCGGGCGGGTTGTCGGACAGGATGAACCAGCGCGCGGTGTCGGCGCCGTAGCGGTCGATGATGGCACCGGGATCGACGGTGTTGCGCTTGGATTTGCTCATCGCCTGCACGCGCCCGACGATAACGGGCTGATCGGTCTCGCGATCTACCACGGTTCCGTCCGGCTTCCTCGATACCTCGTCGGGATATAGCCAACGACCATTGGCGCCCGGCGCGGTGCGGTAGCTCTCGTGCGTGACCATGCCCTGGGTGAATAGGCCCGCGAATGGCTCCTCGAGGTTGAGATGCCCGGTATCGCGCATCGCACGCGTGAAGAACCGGGAATAGAGCAGGTGAAGGATCGCGTGCTCGATGCCACCGATATACTGATCGACCGGCATCCAGTGATCGACCGCCGCCGGATCGACCGGCGCCTCGGCGTGCGGGCTGCAATAGCGCGCGAAATACCACGAGCTATCAACGAACACATCGAACGTGTCGGTCTCGCGCGTCGCCGGCGCACCGCAGGCGGGACAGGCGACGTGCTTCCACGTCGGATGGTGATCGAGCGGGTTGCCCGGCAGGTCGAGGCGCACGTCGTCGGGCAGCCGCACCGGCAGCTGCGCGTCCGGCACCGGCACGATGCCGCACGCATTGCAATAAATGACCGGGATCGGGCAACCCCAGTAGCGCTGGCGCGAGACGCCCCAATCGCGCAACCGCCAATTCACCTCGCCCGCGCCGAGGCCGAGGCGCTCCAGCGCGCCGATCGCCGCCCGCTTGGCGTCCTCCACCGGAAGGCCGTCCATGAACTCCGAATGATAGATCGTGCCCGGCCCGACATAGGCCTCCTCGCCAACGTCGAAGCTCGACGGGTCGGCGCCCGGCGGCAGCACGACGGGCACCACGTCGAGGCGGTATTTGCGGGCGAATTCGATGTCGCGCTGGTCGTGCGCGGGGCAGCCGAAGATAGCGCCGGCGCCGTATTCCATCAACACGAAATTGGCGATCCAGACCGGGAAGGTCGCGTCCTTCAGGAAGGGGTGGCAGACCCGCAGGCCGGTGTCGAAGCCTCGCTTCTCCGCGGTCTCGATCGCCGCCTCGCTGGTGCCCAGCCGGCGACACTCGGCGATGAAGTCGGCCGCCTTGGGATCGCGCGCGGCGACGGCGGCGGCGAGCGGGTGCTCGGGCGCCAGCGCCAGGAAGGACATGCCGAACAGCGTGTCGGGTCGGGTGGTATAGACCTCGACTTCGGCGATCGCGGCTTCTGGCCCGGTCAGCGGGAAGCGCAGCCGAGCGCCGTCGCTGCGCCCGATCCAGCGCGCCTGCATCACCCGCACCCGCTCCGGCCAGCGCTCGAGGGTGTCGAGCGCGGCGAGCAACTCGGGCGCGTATTTGGTGATTCGCAGGAACCACTGGCTGAGCCGCTTCTTCTCGACAGGGGCGCCGGAGCGCCAGCCGCGCCCGTCGATCACCTGCTCGTTGGCGAGCACGGTGCCATCCACCGGATCCCAGTTGACCCAGCTCTCCTTGCGCTCGGCAAGGCCGGCGCGCAGGAAGTCGAGGAACAGCTTCTGCTGATGGCCGTAATAGGCCGGATCGCAGGTGGCGAACTCGCGCGCCCAGTCGAGCGACAGACCCATGCGCTGCAACTCGGCGCGCATCGCGGCGATGTTGTCCCAGGTCCATTTCGCCGGATGCACGCCGCGCTCCCGCGCCGCGTTCTCGGCGGGCAACCCGAAAGCATCCCAGCCCATCGGGTGCAGCACGGCATGGCCGCGCGCGCGCTTGTACCGGGCCACCACGTCGCCCAACGTATAATTCCGCACGTGTCCCATATGGATTTTGCCACTGGGGTAGGGAAACATCTCGAGAACGTAGTATTTTGGCCGAGACCGATCTTCCGGCAGATCGGCGACCCCGAAGCAGCCGCGCGCGGCCCATTCCGCCTGCCAACGCGGCTCGGCGGCGCGGAAATCGTAGCGAGGCGCGGCATCGGTGACGATCTCGTTCATGGCGGCCTGTATCGGATAGCGGGGCGAGGCTTGCAAGATCGGGCCATGGCGCTGATCGACATCCCGTCTGGCAAGGCCTCACGATCGTTTCAGTTGAGCGGGAAGCGAGAATCGGGTCTGGAGCACATCTGCGATGCGGCCGCGCCGAGGGACCTCACTTCGTCGACCGGCGGGATCGCTGGACCGAGGTGCGGTTCGGCCCCAGCGGCGGCATAGGGCGGCGCGCGACAGGGCGTCTCATTCGGGTGGCGCCTTGCGCCGTTTCAAGTAGTGGCGGTGCGCCTTCTCGCGGTTCCCGCACGCCGCCATCGAGCACCAGCGGCGGTTGGCGCTCTTGCTGTCGTCGAGAAATACCCAGCGGCATTGCGGATTGGCGCATTGACGGACCCGATCGCGCCGCGCCCCCGCCAGCAGGTCCGCCGCCGACCATAGCACGGACGAAAGCAGCGTCGGCATGTCGGGGTGCAGCCCGTCGGCCGCCCACATGAACCTGCCGTCGCGCCATGCCATGCGGGATCGCGGCGCCGCGGAGCCCAGCGCGGTGTTCAGGATATCAAGGTCGCCCGGGTTCGCTGGGTCGGACGCGGCAGCGGCACCGAAAAGGCGAAAGAGGGTCTCGCGCAACGCGATCGCCGACGCGAACGCCGCCGCCGCTTCGCGCGGCCGCACCCGCCACCACGCCCCGAACGCGCCGCCGATCGCCGGGTCGACGCCCCCCGCCGCGCC
>JBDTFI010000185.1:0-2845 GCA_039938035.1 Acetobacteraceae bacterium
GGTCAGCAACTTGATGGGCGACTTCGCCAAGGGCATCAAGTCGTTCAAGAAGAACATGGCGGAAGAGGACGACGTGCCGATGACGCCGGCGAACCTCGAGCGTCCGACCACGATCGCCCCCCCCCCGGCAGCCACTACCACGACCACGCGTGAGCCGGTCAGCCAGGGCTGAGCCAGGCCGGGCTTGACGGCCCGGCTCGTCGGGACGCAACTCCGCTAGCCCGCCTGACGGAGTTGTGACATGCCAGCCCACCGGCTCTCTCCGACCCCGCGCACGGTGCGCTGGGGTACGTTCGACGCCGCCTATCCGCCCGTCCTGACCATCGCCTCCGGCGAGACGGTGGTGATCGAATGCGTCTCCGGCGGGGCGGACGTGATGCCGCCGACCGGCTCCGGCTTCGCGGTCCCGCCGGCGCTGGCGGCGATCCAGGCGGCCGACATCCCGCGCGCCAGCGGCCACATCCTCACCGGGCCGGTCGCCGTTTCGGATGCCGAGCCGGGCGACATGCTCGAAGTGCGGATCGAGGCGATCGAGTTCGGCGCGGACTGGGGTTATTGCGGCTTCCGCCCGCTGGTCGGCACCCTGCCGGAAGACTTCCCCGAGCGTTACCTGAGCCATATCCCGATCGATCGCGCGCGCCGGACCTGCCTGCTGCCTTGGGGGACGGAGCTGACGCTGTCGCCGTTCTTCGGCGTCATGGGGGTCGCGCCGCCGCCCGAATGGGGCACCATCTCCACGATCGAACCGCGCGCGCATGGCGGAAACCTGGACAACAAGGAACTCGGCGTCGGAGCGACGTTGTTCCTGCCGGTGTTCGTCGCCGGCGCAAACTTCTCCGCCGGCGACGGGCATGGCGTGCAAGGCGACGGCGAGGTGTGCATCAACGCGCTGGAGACGTGCCTGACCGGCACCTTCACGCTGACGCTGCACAAGGGCGGCGGTGCCCGCGACCCGGCGCTTCGCTATCCGCGGGCGGAAACGCCGACGCATTTCATCAGCATGGGAATGCACGAGGATCTCGACGTCGCCATGAAGACGGCGCTGCGCGAGATGATCGCCTTCATCACGTCCCGCACCAACCTGACGCGCCAGCAGGCCTACCAGCTTTGCTCCCTGGCGGCGGATTTCCATGTCACCCAGACGGTCAACCGTGAGAAGGGCGTTCACGGGCTGTTACCCAAGGGGTTGTTGCTGTAGCCCGAGTTTTCCACAAGATTTTGTGGTGGACACGAATTGTTCCATTGCGTCCGGGGCTCCGACACGCATACCGTATCTAGCGTACGGACCGAGTGGAGGACCCCAAGATGGAGTGGACCGACGAGGCAATCGCCCGCTTGCGCGCGTTGTGGACCGAGGGTCACTCGACCGCCGAGATCGGCCGCCGGCTGGCGGTGTCGAAGAACGCAGTGGTCGGCAAGGCGCATCGCCTCGATCTCGCGGCGCGGCCGTCGCCGATCCGTCCCTCCGCCAGCGGCCCGCGTCCCCGGCCGCCGGCGAGGCGAGGCTCCGGCCCAACCTTGCCGCCGCTGGCGAGCGCGGGATCGCCCTCCGCCGCGTCCGCGCGCCCCGCTGGCGCGTTTGCCGCGAGGCCGGTCGCCGCACCTCGCCAGCCCGTGTCGGCTCCCGCGCCGCGCCTGCAGGCGGTCGCGCCGCGCCCCTACGGCCGGGTCATCACCTGCTGCTGGCCGCTGGGCGAGCCGGGGACCAAGAGCTTCCGCTTCTGCGACGGCGAATCGGTGCCCGGCAAGCCGTATTGCACCGAACACGCTGAACTCGCCTACGTGAAGGTCCGCGACCGGCGCGAGGACGCCGCCTGAGGCCTACGCGGCGATCACGTTCTCCACCGCCTGGGCGATCGCGAACAAACGGGTGTCGCCCATCGTCTCGCCCATCAGCATCAGCCCGACCGGCGCCTCGCCGGCGCGATGGCAGGGCAGGCTGATGGCGCAGCGGTCGAGGAAGTTGCCCAACGCGGTGTTGCGCAGCGAGAGCAGGTTGACCCGGTTGTATTCGCGCTCGTCGTCAAGCTCGGCGATGCGCGCCGGCAGGATCGGGCAGCTCGGCATCAGCAGGGCGTCGAAACCGGCGGTGGCGGCATCGAAGCGCTCGATCAGCCGGGCGCGGGCGGCGCGCAGGTCGATGTAGTCGACCGCGCTCATGCGCTCCCCGCGGGCGATGCGCGCGCGGATGCGAGGGTCGTAAAGGGCGCCCTTCTCGGACAACAGGGCGCGGTGCCAGGCGTAGGCTTCCGACGCCGCGAAGCCGCCGGCGGCGCTGACCGCGTTGATCTCCTCGAAGGTCGGGAAGCGCGTGCGGACGATGATCGCGCCGGCCTTCGACAAGGCGTTCAGAGCCCGATCGAACGCGGCGGCGACCTCGGGGGCAAGATGGTCAAGCACCACGTTTTCCGGCACCGCGAGGCGCAGCCCCGACGGCGATGCCGCCGGCGGCGGCGCGGGGGGCGTTCCGGCGAGCACCGCATCGACGATCGCGCAGCAGGCGACGGAGCGCGCGAGCGGCCCCACCGAGTCGAGGCTGGGCGCGAGCGGCAGCACGCCCGCCGTCGGTATGCGCCGGGCGGTGGGCTTGTAGCCGACGACCCCGCAATAGGCGGCTGGGATGCGGCATGATCCGCCAGTGTCGGTGCCGATCGCGGCGAGCGCCATCCCGTCGGCGATCGACACGCCGGCGCCCGACGAACTGCCGCCCGGGATGCGCCCCGCCTTCCGATCCCATGGGCTGCGTGGGGTGCCGTAATGCGGGTTGATGCCGAGGCCGGAGAAGGCGAATTCCACCATGTTGGTGCGCCCGACGGGGATGAACCCGGCGGCGAGCAGGCGGGCG
>JBDTFI010000186.1:0-3549 GCA_039938035.1 Acetobacteraceae bacterium
CGCAACCCGCGGATCGTCGGCCGGCGCGGGTTGATCGGCACCAGCATCCCGTCGAAGCCATGCTTGACGAGGTAGTGGACGACCCGGCCGCCGAACTTGCCGACGTCATCGGACGCACCGATCACCGCGATCGAGCGCGGCGCGACGATCCGCGACAGCTTGATGCGCGGCGGCGGGAAGGAGGCCACGAGTTGTTCCGACCCGGCTTTCATTCCACACTCCATTTTCACAATATAGAACGCCGTTCTGTCAATCGGGAAATACGCAGAGTTCCCATTGGTGTCAATCCATATCTTCAGCCGCTCAGGCCAGCGCGCGCGTCAGCGCCGTGACGTCAGCGAGGTCCGGAAGATTGAGGCACGAGCGCAGGATCTGCTCGACGACCGCATCGCCCAGCGTGTGAACCGCGTGGCGCGCGCAGTCGCGGAATTTATCGGCGAGCTGGTTCGCGCTGAGCGAGTGCTCCGGCGATCCGAGCGGATCGGTGGTCGCGAGCGATGCGCTGCGCCCGTCGTTTCGTCGCACCGACAGGCACGCCCAGCCCTTCGGTTTGGCGTCCCGTGCCTGGCCGGCGATGCGGGCCGCGAGGGCGAGCACATCAGGGGCGTGGATATTCATCACGTCGTCGATGCCGACCTTGCCGTGGATCAGCGCCGCCGCCAGCAGGAACGGCAAGCCGAACTGGGCGTGGACCACATGCTCGGGGCGCCGTTTATGCGCGCCGCCGGCGAATTGCTCGGCGCACGTCGCGGCGTCGGTTTCGACCGTCACCTCGGCGATGTCACTCGCCGTGAGGTTCAGCTGCGTATGCAGCGCGACGGCCGCGTCCAGTGCGGCGTGCATCGGCCGGCCGCACGGATAGGGCTTGAAGCTGATCGCCTCGCCACGAAAGAACGTGCCCAGTTCGGCGGTGAGTTGCGTCATGTCGCAGGCGCCGGGCTGGTACAACTCATAAAAACCATAGCGCCCCGCGAAAATCTCGCGCGCGCCGGTGAAACCCTCGACGGCGAGCATGGCGGCGAACACGCCGGCGCTGGCGGCTTGCCCGGCTTGCAGGCGCTTTGTCAGCGCCCCGTCGACGATGCACTGGCGATTGCCCGCAGCCTGACTGTACGCGATTCCGAACGCGTTCAACATCCGCGTCGCGTCCAGGCCCAGCAATTTACCCGCCACGGCGGTGGCGCCGAACACGCCCATCGCGGCGGTGCGATGCCAGCCGCGATCGATCGTGGCGGCGAGTGCCACGCGGCAGGAGACGTCAAGGCCAAGCGTGATCGCCAGCACGAGGTCGCGCCCTGATACGCCACCCGTCCGGTCCGCGGTCGCCAGTCCCGCCGCGAGCACCGAGACACCCGGATGGATGGAGCCGGCGCGATCCAACGTGTCGTCGAAATCGAGCGCGTGGCCCATCGCGGCGTTCATCATCGCCGCATGATGGGCGGGCAGGCGGCACCCTTGCAGGAGTACGCGGCTCTCCTCGCGCCCGCCCCACGTTCCCAGCACCTTCAGCAGCATCTCGACGCCGGCGGCCCCACTGCCGCCCAGCATGCAGCCAAGCGTGTCGACACAATCACTGATCGTCGCGGCTACCGCCGTCGGAGGCAGATCCGCGAACCGGGTTCGACAGACATGCTCGGCCAGATCCTGGGCCGGATCGTGGCTCGGCACGCGCTCACCGTCCCCGAACCAGAACGGGAAGTCCGTAGGCCGACACATCCGGCGCGGCGTTGGCGCGCCCGCGCACCTCCACCAGGCAGGTCTGCGCGATGCAGCCCTGCGCGAGCCCGGACGTGCCGATGTCGAGCGTCAGCACGTTCGGATTGCCGTGCTTCTCCAGGCCGGTGTCCAGATCGGGGTCGAACCATGCGCCGGTGGAAAGCCGGACGACGCCCGCCATCACGTCCTCGGTCAGGATCGCGCCGGCGAGGCAGCGGCCACGGGCGTTGAACAGCTCCACGATGTCGCCGGCGGCGATGCCGCGCGCCTCGGCGTCCGCCGGGTTCATGTAAACCGGCTCCCGCCCGGCGATCTTGCCCGCACGGGAATGGGCGCTGGCGTCGAGCTGGCTGTGCAGGCGCCGCGCCGGCTGATCCGATATCAGGTGCAACGGGAACTGATCGGTCTTCGCGCTGCCGAGCCATTCGAGGGGTTCGCGCCAGACCGGGTGGCCCGGGCAGTCAGCCAGACCGAAACCGGCGATGGTTTCCGAGAAGATCTGGATCTTGCCCGAGGGGGTGTTCAGCCGGGCGCGTTCGGGATCGGCACGGAAATCGTCCAGCATGACGACCGGCTTGTCGTAGGCCTCGAGCGAGACGATCCCGCGCTCCCAGAAGGTCGCGAAATCCGGCAGGTCGATGCCGATGCGACCGGCGCCCTCGCGCGACCGGTCATACATCCGCTCCAGCCATCCTTGCTCGTCGAGCCCTTCGGTGTAGGTCTCTCTGGCACCGAGTCGTTCGGCGAGTTCGGCGAAGATGGAAAAATCGTCGCGCGCCTCGCCGACATTGTCGATCATCCGGCGCATGGCGATCAGGTAGCCCTCGCGCGTCGCGTAGCCGATGTCGTTGCGTTCCATGCTCGTCGTCGCCGGCAGGACGATGTCGGCGCGTTTCGCCGTCGGCGTCCAGAACTGCTCGTGCACGACGATCGTGTCGGGCTTGCGCCACGCTTGCGACAGCCGGTTCAGGTCCTGGTGGTGGTGGAAGGGATTGCCGCCCGCCCAGTAGATCAGGCGGATGTCCGGGTACGCGTGTTGGCCGCCGTTGTAGGTGAACCCCTCGCCCGGATGGAGAAGCATGTCGGCGATGCGGGCCACCGGGATGAACGCCTGCACGGCGTTGTCGCCTTGCGGCAAGGTCGGGCCGGGCAGGCGCGCGTGCGGGCTGCCCATGAGGTTGGTCGCCCCGTAGCCAACGCCGAAGCCGCCACCGGGAAGCCCGATCTGGCCGAGCATCGCGGCGAGCGTGATCACCATCCAGTACGGCTGTTCGCCGGCATAGGCGCGTTGGAGCGACCAGCTCACGTTGAGCATGGTGCGGGTAGCCGCCATCTCGCGCGCGAGCGAGGCGATGCGCGACGCCGCCACGCCGGTGATGGCAGCGGCCCAGCGCGGATCCTTGGCGATGCCGTCATCGGCGCCGCTCAGATAGCGCTCGAACGTCGCGAAGCCGGTGCAGCACCGATCGAGGAAGCCGCGATCCAGCAGGCCCTCATCGCGCAGCACCCACGCCAACCCGAGCATCAACGCGGTGTCGGTGTTCGGCCGCACGGCCATCCACTCCACGTCGCCACCCGTCTCCAGATTGTCGCGCACCGGCCCCACGTTGACGAACCGCGTACCGGCGCGCGCCATCCCGCGCAGCCCGTCACGGACACGGTGACGCCCAGCGCCGCCCGAGGAGATCTGCGCGTTCTTGGCCGGCACACCGCCGAACGCGACAAACAGGCGTGTATGCTCGGCCAGCACATCCCAGGAGGTGTGCGTGGCCTGAAGTTCCTCCACCGTCGCGACGACGTGCGGCGTCAGCACGCGCCCCGCGCCGAGGCTGT
>JBDTFI010000187.1:0-7010 GCA_039938035.1 Acetobacteraceae bacterium
GTGGACCAGGTGCTGAACGGCGTCACCACGGCGCCGAGCAGCCAGGCGCCGAATGCGACTTCCAGCCATTCGCACCGATTGTTGATGAGCAGGCCCACCCGGTCGCCGCGAGCGATACCACGCGCACGCAGGACGGAAGCCGCCTTGCGGGCACGCACGGTGAGGGCGCGCCAGGTCAGCGCGACGGCGGCGTCGATCACCGCGACGGCGTCGGGCCGGCGGGACGCCTGCTCGTCCAGTAATTCGAACAGCGTGCGGCTGTAAGGCGGTTGCATGTCGCTTCAGGGGCTCTCCTACTACCCAGTATCCTATCATTCTTAGCGGTTGCACAAGGGGTGTTTGCCCTGCTAGGATACCCAGAATGCCGGGCGAGGGTCATTGCATGTCCGACGAAGTGCGTCCGCGCAGCATCGCCGAGATGCCGGCCCAGAAAACGGCAAGCCCCGCCAGCCGGGCCGAGGCGCGGGGACGGTTCTTCAATACGGGCAACGAGTGCGCCGAACACCCGCAATAATACGGAGGGGATCGACATGTTGACGGTACGCCCACGCCATCCCGAACTGAGCGCTGAGGTACGCGGGGTCGATATGCGCGCGCCCCTCGATCCAACCGCGTTCAACGAACTGCACGATGTTTGGATGCAATATCCCGTTCTGGTGTTTCCCGGCCAGCGCATGAGTGATGCCGAACACGTCGCCTTCACGCGGTATTTCGGCGAACCTGAGATCTTCCACCAGAAGATCATCCGCTCGACCCGCGCGCCGGAGATCTTCCGCGTCTCCAACGTCGATGACGATGGCAATCTGATGCCGCCCGATCATCCGACGGTCAAACAGGTGGCGCTCGCGCAGTTCTGGCACACCGACAGCTCCTATCGGACGATCCCCTGCACCGGCGCGCTGCTGCACGGCGTGCAAACCAGCCGCACCGGCGGCGAGACGCAGTTCACCAACCTGTACCAGGTCTATGCGGAGCTGCCGGATGCCCTGAAGCGGCGGATCGCCGGGCGGCGGGCGCGGCACAATTTCGGCCATCTGCACACGCTCGCCGACCTGAAGCCGCTGACCGAGGAGGAGAAGGCGGCGATGCCGCCGGTCTGGCAGCCGATGGTCCGCAAGCACCCGGTCACCGGCCGCGCCTCGCTCTACATCAGCCCGATCTACAACGACGAGATCGAGGGCATGGGCGCTCCCGAAGCGCGGAGCCTGCTCGCCGAGCTGACCGAATTCGCCGCGCAGCCGCGCTTCGTCTACCGCCACCGCTGGGAGCCCGACGACGTGGTGATGTGGGACAATCGCTGCACCATGCATCAGGTGACGCCGCACGATCCGACCGAGCGGCGGGTCATGCACCGCACGACGATCGTCGGCACCGAGCCCGTGATGGCGGCGTGAGCGCGATGCCAGCGACCGAGCCGCTGGTCGTCCAGCACCCCGAGCCGAACCAAGCCTGGCTGGCCCGGCTGAGCGAGGACATCCTGGAACCGGATCTGCCGATCGTGGACCCGCACCACCATCTGTGGGACCGACCGGGTAATCGCTACTACCTCGACGAACTTCTGGCCGACACGACCGCCGGGCACAACATCGTCGCGACCGTGTTCCTGCAATGCTACTGGGCCTATCGCACGACCGGCCCGGAAGAGATGCGCCCGGTGGGCGAGACGGACTTCGTCGCCTCGGTCGCGGCGGAGGCCGAACGGCGCAAGTCGCGCGTGCGAGCCTGCGCGGCGATCGTCGGCCACGCCGACCTTACGTTGGGCGAGCGCGTCGATGCGGTGCTGGAGGCGCATGTCGCGGCCGCCGGCGGGCGGTTCCGCGGCATCCGCCACGTCACCGCGCGCCATCCTGGCCTGCTGGCGAGCCTCGCGGCTCCGCCACCGCTCGGCCTGATGGGCGATGCGGCGTTCCGCGCCGGATATGCGCGGCTGGGCAAGCACGGGCTGAGCTTCGACGCTTGGCTGTATCACACGCAACTCCCCGACCTGCTCGATCTGGCACGCCGGTTCCCCGCCATCCCGGTGGTCATCAACCATGTCGGCGGACCGCTCGGGGTCGGGCCGTTCCGCGGCAAAAGCGAGGAGGTGTTCGCGGCGTGGCGCGCGGCGATGCGGAACCTCGCCACGTGCCCCAATGTCAACGTGAAGCTCGGCGGCCTGGCGATGGCGATCAACGGGTTCGATTTCCACCTTCAAGTGCTGCCGCCATCCTCCGGCGAACTGGCCCAGGCGTGGGGCCCGTGGATGACGGAATGCATCGAGGCCTTCGGACCCACGCGCTGCATGTTCGAGAGCAATTTCCCGGTGGACAAGGCGATGTGCGGTTACCCGGTCCTGTGGAACGCCTTCAAGCGCATCGCCGCCGGCGCGTCAGCCGACGAGAAGCGCGCGCTGTTCCACGACACCGCGGCGCGGTTTTACCGGATCGCGGCGTGAGAACCGAACCAACAAAACAGGAGGGACCATGAGACCCATTACACGCCGCGCCGCCCTTGGCGCGCTGGCAGCGGTGCCGCTCGCGCGGCCCGGCCTGATCCGGGCGCAGGGCGTTTCGGTGCCGGTCAAGATCGGTTTGCTGAGCGATGTCGGCGGGCCGTACCGCCATGTCGGCGGGCCGGGGAGCAAGGTCGCGAGCGAGATGGCGGTCGCCGATTTCGGCGGCTCGGTGCTGGGGCGGCCAGTCGAGGTGATGCAGGGCGACGACCAAAACAAGGCCGATATCGCCGGCGCGCTGGCGCGGCAATGGATCGACGACAAGGGCGTCGACGTGCTGGCCGACGGCGCCGCGACGTCGGCCGCGCTCGCCATCCAGCAGATCGCGCGCGAGAAGAAGCGCATCTTCCTGATGAGCACGCCCACCGCCACCGTCCTCATCGGCAAGCAGTGCTCTCCCTATGGATTCCAGTTCGCCGCCGACACCTATGTGCTCGCGAAGGTGGTGGGTGGCGCGTTGTCGAAGGCCGGCGGCGACACTTGGTTCTTCATCACCGCCGACTACGAATTCGGCGCCTCCTTGCAGGCCAACACCGACGAGTTCGTAAAGGCGGCCGGCGGCAAGGTGCTGGGCAGCGTGCGTGCGCCGCTCGGCACCGCGGATTTCTCCAGCTATCTGGTGCAGGCGCAGGCATCGGGCGCGAAGGTGATCGGCCTCGCCAATGCCGGGACCGATTTGCAGAACTGCATCAAGCAGGCCGCCGAGTTCGGCATCACCAAGGGCGGCCAGCGGCTTGCGACCTTGCTGATGGTGATCGGCGACGTCGTCTCCCTCGGGCAGAGCGTCTGTCAGGGTCTGGTGCTGACGAATTCGTTCTACTGGAACATGTCGCCCGAGGCGCGCGCCTGGAGCGATCGCTACATCGCCAAGATGCAGGCCCCACCCACGTCATACAATGCCGGCTGCTACGCCGCAGTGACCCATTGGCTGAAGGCGGTGAAGGCGGCGAACACACTGGACGCCGACGCGGTGGCGGCGAAGATGCACGCGACGCCACTGGACGATTTCTACAACAAGGACGTGCGTATCGAGGCGAATGGGTGCGTCCCGCACGCCATGTATCTCTGGCAGGTAAAGCCACCCGCCGAATCGAAGCACAAATGGGACGTGTTCACCCAGTTGGCCACGATCCCGAGTCCGCAGGCGTACCCGCCGCCCGGGCTGTTCGGCTGCCCGCTGGTCCCGACGTAACGACCGCTGCGGCACGCAGGCCGCGGCGCAGGATCTTGCCGGTCGGCCCTTTCGGCAGTTCGTCCATGATCTCAAGCGCGGCCGGCACCTTGTAGGACGCGAGCAGCCCGCGACAATGCGCGATCAGCGTCGCGGGCTCGGTCGTGGCGCCCGGCTTCAGCGCCACATAGGCCTTCGGCACTTCGCCCAGGATATCGTCGGACTCGGCGATCACGGCGGCTTCGGCGACGGCGGGGTGGCTGTAGAGCGCCTCCTCGATGTCGGCCGGATAGATGTTCTGGCCACCGCGGATAATCAGGTCCTTCTTGCGGTCGACGACGCTGAACGCGCCGTCGGGATCCATCCGGCCCAAATCGCCGGTGCGAAGCCAGCCGTCGCGGATCGCCTCGGCGGTCATGTCGGGCAGCTTGTAATAGCCCTTCATGACGCAGGACCCCTTGATGCAGATCTCGCCGACCGTACCGTACGGAACCTCGTTTCCGTCGTCGTCGTGGATGGCGATCTGGATGCCGGGGAGCGCGCGGCCGACTGATTTGGGCTGATCGAGCGTGCCGTCCGCGCCCAGCCGTACCTCATGCATCGTGTTCAGCGCGGTCGCTTCGGTGAGGCCATAGCCAGTGATGACCACAACCCGGCTGGCGGTGCATTCATGCACGCGCGCCAGGATCGCGGCGGGAACCGGCGCGCCTCCGGTGACGATGCGGCGAATGGAAGTCAAATCCCACTGCGCGGCCGCCGGGTGGTTGAACAGCTTTTGCAGCATGGTGGGGACGGCGGGGAAGAAGGTGCAGCGATGCGTCTGGATCGCGTCCATGCAGGCGAGCGGATCGAAGCGGCGCAGCAGCACCATGGTGGCGCCCAGGAAGATCGGCGCGTTGATGCACTGGTTGAGCGCGAAGGTGTTGTAGAAAGGCAATGCGCAAAGGGTGATCTCGTCGGGCCCGAGGCCGAGCCATCCCGGCGTGCGGTCGTAATTCCCTGCCAGATTGTCGATGCTGAGCATAACCCCTTTGGCCTTGCCTGTCGTCGCGCTGGTGTAGAGCATCATCGCGAGGCCATCGCCGTCGAGCCGGGCGGGGGCGGCGGCGGACGCCGCATCGCCGAACAGCCGTGCGCCATCCTCGACCGGTGCCGCGGCTTGGGTGTGCAGGGCGCCCAGCGCGAAGACGCGAATGAGCGCCGGACAGCGCGCTTGCAGGTCCGGCGGCAGGCGATCCACGAACGCCGTCTCGATGACCAGGAACTCGACCTCACACGTCCCGAGGATGTGCTCGATCTCGTTCGTGCGGTAATGTATGTTTATCGGCACGACGACGGCGCCGAGCAGGAAGGCGGCATATTCCAGGAGGATGAATGTCGGGCTGGTATCCAGCATCAACCCCAGCTTCTGCCCCCGGCGCAGACCGGCGTCGGCGAGACCCGCGGCATAGGATCGGACGTCGTGCAGCAGCCGCGCGTAGGTCCAGCTTTCTCCCTCGAACAGCAGCGCGACCTTGTCGGGCTGGGATCGGGCCTGGTGGATCAGCGCCTCGGCGCGGTTGCTCATGCGACGGCTCCTCCAGGCACGTGATCGGGCCGACGGACTGCATGTAGGTTGCCGCCGGCGCGGTTGCCCGGGCAAGCTTTGACGCATGGATGGCCTCACGCCATGAGCATGTCCTGCGAGAACGCCGCGCGCACCGCGGGGTCGCCCTTCGTCGAATTCGGCGATGTGGACAAATCGTACGACGGACAGGTGCTGGCGGTTCGCGACCTCAACCTGACCATCCTGCGCGGCGAATTCCTGACGCTGCTCGGCCCGTCCGGCTCCGGCAAGACGACGACGCTCAATATGCTGGCGGGATTCGAGCGCCCGGTGCGCGGCAGCATCACGCTCGACGACCACCCGGTGGACCCGCTGCCGCCGTACGGACGGAACATCGGCATGGTGTTTCAGAACTACGCGCTGTTTCCGCACATGTCGGTGGCCGAGAACGTCGCCTTCCCGCTCGGCGTTCGTCGGGTGGGCAAGGTTGCGGCGCGCGAGCGCGTGCACCGCGCGCTGGCGATGGTTCGCCTCGAAGGGTACGGGGCGCGGCGGCCGGCGCAGCTTTCGGGCGGTCAGCAGCAGCGCGTGGCGCTGGTCCCGTGATCGCTTGCCCGAAGCAGCTGCACGGCAACGGGCGAGCCCGGCTCTCCGTCCGGCCTGGGTCTATCCGGCTTGGCGACGCCGCGGTGGAGAACAGCTTCGTGGCCCGGCTGGAGGGGCGCATCTATCTCGGCGACCACCAGCAGCGTTCAACAGCGAACCGTTCTTCACCTTCCCGCTCGCCGGTTTGTCCACCCGCTGGTAACGCACCATGCTGGGGCCCGGCGATTGGCGCGCCGGGCTGGAGCACAGTCTGCTGATCGCCGGCACGACGATGGTCTGCGCCACCGTCCTCGGTACTCTGGCGGCGGTCGAATTATCCAGCCCGCGCTTTCCGGCTCGCCGGCTGGTCGTCGTGATCCCGGTGTCCCCGCTCGCGGTGCCGGTCATCATCACCGCCGTCGGCACCTATTTGCTGTTCGCGCCGCTCGGGCTTGCCAGCACGTTCCGGGGAATCATCGTCGCGCATACCGTGCTCGCCTCGCCCTTCGTGGTGGTGACCGTCGGCGCCAGCCTCGCCGGCTTCGATCGCGCGCTGATGCGCGCGGCGGCGATCTGCGGCGCTAGGCCGCTGGTGGCGTTCCGCGCGGTGATGCTGCCGCTGATCCTGCCCGGTGTGCTCTCCGGCGCCGCCTTCGCGTTCGTGACCTCGTTCGACGAGGTGGTGGTCGCGCTGTTTCTGGCGAGCGCGCAGCAACGCACCTTGCCGATCGTCATGTTCACCGGCCTGCGCGAGCAGCTGAGCCCCGCCATCACCGCGGCGGCGACACTGATGATGTCGATCTCCATCCTGCTGCTGATCCTCGCGGAGGCATTGCGGCGGCGGGCGGCGCGCCGGACCCGGGTGGGGTGAGGGGGTGTGGCGTGCCCGGCCCGACCCCGCGGGACTGGGTACATCGTTTCAACGAGCGGGGGCTGGCTCTACTCGGCAGCGGGCCGGAACGATCACCGGGTAGGGCGGTTGCTATCAGCCGTCAGGGCCGTTGGTATAAGCGGTCCCGTAAGCGCTGGTTCTGGCGGATGGGGTGTCTGCCAAGGTGGAACCCACACCAGTCCAGCCGGACGCCAAGAGCCTTGGGAAATATGAAGATTCTGACTGCGTTGAATCCACCATCGTCTATTCCAATCCAGTTGCATCTCAGACCCCCATGGGGGTAGGATTGGGGGTAGAGACCTTGGGGGTAGGATGTGGGTAAGCT
>JBDTFI010000188.1:0-3010 GCA_039938035.1 Acetobacteraceae bacterium
CCTTGCCCCGCCTTAAGGCCGGCATCACCCGCCTGCGCAAGCTCGCCGCCGAGGCCGGGCGCGATCCGGCGAGCCTCGGCGTCGTCTATCGGGTCAAGCGGCTTGGCGCGGCCGTGCCGCCCCGGGCCGGCGACGGGGAGCGCCGGCTGTTCTCGGGCGCCGACGCCGCCATCGTGGATGATCTGCGGGCGCTGGAGGCGGCGGGCGTCACAGGGCTGGACGTCGACATAGAGCGCGCCGACGCAGATGCCTCGATCGCGGAACTGCGCCGGCTGCGCGCGCTGCTGGCGCGCGCCGGATATCTGACCATGTATTGATCGCCCGCTCCCGCCGCTCCCGGCCGGTTCGGCCTCTCATGGTATCATGCACGCCAGCAACCGGAGATCGCCGCATGAAAGAACCGTCGAAGTCCGCCAAGCCCTTTCTCAGCGACGTGAAGACCCTGCGGGCGAAGGCGCGTCACCTGTCGATGGGTGCGGTGACGCCCGCCTACACTGGCGCGTGAAGCAGACCATCGCGATCTTGCAGACCGTGCTGGCGACCGAGATCGTCTGCGTGCTGCGCTACACCTTGCACTCGATCGCCGCGACCGGCATCTCGTCCGAAGGCGTGAAGGCGGAGTTCGCCGAGCACGCAGGCGAGGAGCAGAAGCACATGAACGCGGTGGCCGAGCGGATCAACCAGCTCGGGTTGCGACGCAGTACGAGTGTGCGGCCACCGCTCCGGCGATTATTGCCCCCTCTCTCCGGCGCTTGCAGGGGAGAGGGTTAGGGTGAAGCGGCAAAGGCGACCGCGATTTCAGAGCGTTCGGGGATCGCTCGGCCCTCGCAATTCAAAGGGACGAGTGGGTATCCAGCAGACGGAATGTGCATCCCTGTTTCGACTTGCCGAGCCACAAACGCGAGACCCACCTAATGGTCATGTTTCAGGCCTTTGCAGATGACAGCGGCAAAGGGGACCCGCTTATCTTTGTGATGGCTGGTTTTGTGTCGGAGGCTTCACGATGGGCGGAATTTTCCAATGAGTGGAAGGCTGTCTTGGAGACCGCTCCGCAGATCAGGTATTTCAAAACAAAAGAAGCCGCCGCTCTGCGAGGTCAATTCGATCTGTTTGATGAGACCACCCGTCGAGACAAGATAGACGCTCTTCTGGATGTAATTCATCGAAACGTAGATTACGGTATAGTCCGGGCAGTGGATACGAGAGCATACATGGAATGCGTGAACGGTAAGGTCTCGGTCACACTCGACTCGCCATACTTTTTCGTTGCCGTTGAGTTTATGAAAGCGACACTCCAACGCCAATATGAAATTGGGAAAAAAGGTTCAGTAGAGTTCATCTTCGACGAACAACACGGAGAGAGTCGAGAAATACAAGTCTTTTGGGACCAAGCCATGCGGCCGAATGTCACTGCTTGGATGCGACGAAGGATGGGACAGCGCCCAACTTGGCGCGACGACGTGGAGTGCGTGCCGCTCCAGGCTGCCGACTTATTGGCATGGACCTATAGACGGATGGCTGAAGACTGGAAGGCCGGCAAGAAATTTGACGAGACGAAAATTCCCAAGATGATGAGTCCCATAAGAACCATAATCGATGAAATGGTTGTATCTGTCGAGGGAATTCGCGAATTCGTTCAGAGGCAGATGGGCGCGAGATTCGAGACAGGAAGGGAGAGAAGCGCACGACATGCAAGGAGGACACCACTTTGATGGAGAATTTCATTGCTGCCTTTTGCTGACGCGCTTAGCCCGTCCGTCGATAGGGGAAGGTCCTCAAATCACCAATCGAGCGTCGGTGAGGCATCGAGCAGCAGTCTCACAACCGGCCTTCGTTGATGAGGCCCTTGAGCTTGAGGCCGTCCAACGTGACTCTCTTGCTCATCGCGCGAATCGCTTGCGCGGCGGCGCGAGCCTCCTCGCGATCCATCCGGGGCCAGTTAGGCACCAGCTTGGCGATGGCCTTCCCACGCCGCGAGATCACGACCTCCTCGCCTTGCTCGACCCAATCGAGCAGCGTACCAAGTTTGTTCTTCGCCTCGAACGCGACTTCCTTCATGATGATCCCACCTTGCCGCTCCTCCGCCGCCCCTGGTATCCCTCCGCTCGCGCGGGCGTAGTTCAATGGTAGAACGTCAGCCTTCCAAGCTGATCACGAGGGTTCGATTCCCTCCGCCCGCTCCAAGGGGCCGCTCCAAGCGCCCTCAGAACCCGAACATGTGGTCGAGCGAGAACCCTCCCGCCTCGTCCATCAGCCCGTGATAGCCGAACAACCGGCACGTCGCGTCGCGCACCAGCACGTACCCCGTCGGCCCCGCCGCTTCCAGCCGCGCCTCGCCGAACACGATGTGCGGCCACACCATAGCCGAGCCTGAACAGGCGATCGACACCCGCTCCTCCGCGATCGCCCGCCCGTCGGCGTCATGCAGCGCCAGCACGGTCGCCGACGCCTCCCGCCATGGCGCCGAGGCCGGATAGATCAGCGCGGCGAAACTCCGCCGGCGCGCATCGCCCAGCCGCAGGAACAGCCGGGTCGTCAACCCCGGCGGCGGCCCGCTGTAGGATTGCGGCTCGTCGCGATACGTCATCAGGGTGTTGAACATATGCGCCCCGAAGCTCGAATCCGCGACGTGCCCGGACGCGATGTGTTCATAGCGGAACAGCGCGTGCAGCCAGCCGTCCGCCTCGCCGCCGTCGCGGAAATCGTAAACCAGCTCGCCATGTCCCGCGGCCGCCGCGCCGACATCGACCGCCACGCCGTGATCGCGCGCCAACCGTCCGAGGAACCGCCGCGCGACCGTCCGTCCGGCCTCGTCGAACAGGTCAAGCCGCACCGGCAGCGTCGTTTGCGTCAGCGCCATCGGCGTCGGCTGCACGATGGTGCGAAACACCGCCGGGTCCAGCACGGGAAACGGCAGCAGATACCCGCGCCCCAACTGCGCCGGCAGTCCCGGGATCGCCGCGTCCGGACGCAGATCGGCCCGCTCCACGTTGACATGCGCGATCCGCGT
>JBDTFI010000189.1:0-3341 GCA_039938035.1 Acetobacteraceae bacterium
CCAAGGCGGCCGTGATCGGCCTGACCAAGGCGGTCGCCGCCGATTACGTTGGCCAGGGCCTCCGCTGCAACGCGATCTGCCCCGGCACGATCGCGACCCCCAGCCTCGATGACCGCATCGCCGCCAATGCCGCCGCCGCCGGTGGCATCGAGGCCGCCCGCGCGGCCTTCGTCGCCCGCCAGGCGATGGGAAGGCTGGGCGCGCCGGAGGAGATCGCCGCGCTCGCCGTCTACCTCGCCTCCGACGAGGCACGGTTCGTGACCGGACAGGCGGTGGTGATCGACGGCGGCTGGACGTTATGAGGAGCGGCCTCGTTCTGGCCGTCCATTTAGTACCGTCATGGCCGGGCTTGGCCCGGCCATGACGGTTTCGTTTTGGAGGTAAGCACATGAAACTACTCCGCTACGGCCCGCACGGCGCCGAGAAACCCGCGATGCTCGACGCCCAGGGCGCCGTCCGCTGCCTGTCCTCGGTGGTGCGCGACATCGACGGGTTCGCGCTGTCGGACGCGGCACTCGCGATGCTGCGCGGGATCGATCCGAAGACGCTGCCCAAGGTCGATGCCTCCGTCCGCCTCGGGCCCTGCGTCGCCCGCCCGGTGAACTTCGTCTGCATCGGCCTGAACTATGCCGATCATGCGGCCGAGACCGGCGCGCCGATTCCCAAGGAGCCGATCGTCTTCCTGAAGGCGCTCTCCGCCTATTGCGGACCGAACGATGACGTGAAGCTGCCGCGCGGCGCGACGAAGCTCGACTGGGAGGTCGAGCTGGGCATCGTGATCGGCAAACGCGCCCGCTACGTGCCGGAGAACGAGGCGATGGAGCACGTCGCCGGCTATTGCGTCTGCAACGACGTGAGCGAGCGCGAGTTCCAGATCGAGCGCGCCGGCACCTGGGACAAGGGCAAGGGCTGCGATACGTTCGGCCCAACCGGGCCGTGGATGGTGACCAGGGACGAGGTGCCCGACCCGCAGAATTTGCGCCTGTGGTGCGAGGTGGACGGCAAGAAGATGCAGGACGGCACGACGAAGACCATGATCTTCGATTGCCGCAAGCTGGTCAGCTACGTCAGCCACTTCATCACGCTGCATCCCGGCGACATCATCTCCACCGGCACGCCCCCCGGTGTCGGCATGGGCAAGAAGCCGACCCCGATCTACCTCAGAATCGGCCAGACGATGCGGCTGTCGGTCGAAGGGCTCGGCGTGCAGACGCAACGTATCGTGGAGGGCTGATGGGCGACGGCCAGCCCGTCCTTCTGCTGACCGGCGCGAGCCGCGGCATCGGCCATGCCGCGGTGAAGCGCTTCAGCGACGGCGGCTGGCGCGTGCTGACGATCTCCCGCCAGCCCTTCGATCCGCGTTGCCCCTGGGAGGGTGGCGCGCGCAACCACATCCAGTTGGACTTGTCGGATATTTCCAAGGTTCACGCGGCGATCCCGCGCATCCGCGACATCGCCGAGGGGCGGTTGGACGCGCTGATCAACAACGCCGCCGTGTCGCCGAAGACCGCCGACGGGGCGAAGATGCCCAGCCTGGAGATGCCGTACGCCGACTGGATGCACGTCTTCAACGTCAACCTCTTCGCGCCGATCGCGCTGATGCAGGGACTGAAGGACCATCTGATCGCCTCGCGCGGTTCCGTGGTGAACATCACCTCGATCGTCAGCGCCCGCGTCCATCCGTTCGCTTCGGCCGCCTACGCCTGCTCCAAAGCGGCGCTCGGCGCGCTGACGCGGGAGATGGCGAGCGAACTGGGCGGCAGCGGGGTGCGGGTGAACGCGGTCTCGCCCGGCGAGATCGAGACCTCGATCCTGTCGCCCGGCACCGACGACATCGTGGAACGCCAGATCCCGATGCGCCGCATGGGCCAGCCGAACGAGGTCGCCGAACTGCTGTTCTTCCTCTGCTCGGACGGCGCCCGCTACATCACCGGCTCGGAGATGTGCATCGACGGCGGCCAGCACGTGTGAGCGTCATCACCCCGCGAACGCCTGACGCAGCGCCGCCGCCATCATGTGCATCGACACGTCCGACGCCCGGATGATCTTGCCCATGCTGAGGAAGCCGTGCACCTGGTCGGAGAAGTGCAGCAGCTTGACGCGTACGCCCTCGCGCTCCAGTCGCTCGGCATAGGCGATGCCCTCGTCGCGTAGCGGGTCGACGCTCGCGGTTATCACCATCGCGGGCGCGGTGCCGGCGAGGCTGGCCGCGCGCAGCGGCGAGGCGCGCCAGTCGAGCCGGTCGGAATCGTCTCGCATATAATGATCGACGAACCACTTCATGGTGGCGCTGGTCAGCGGCACGCCCTCGCGCACGTTCTGCGAGGACGCCGTGACCATCATCATGTCGGTCGCCGGGTAGACCAGCAGTTGGAACACGAGCGGCGGCAGGTCGCCGTCGCGCGCCATCAGCGCGATGACGGCGGCGAGATTGCCGCCGGCCGAGTCACCGCCGACCGCGACCCGGCGCGGGTCGATGCGCAGTGACGCAGCGTTGGCGATGACCCACGCGGTCGCCGCCGCGCTGTCCTGCACCGAGGCCGGAAACTTGTGCTCCGGCGCCATCCGGTAATCGACGGAGACGACGCCGCAGCGCGCGAGGTTCGCCAGCCGCCGGCACACCACGTCGTGCGATTCGAGTCCGCCGAGCAGCCAGCCGCCGCCATGATAATAGACCAGTGCTGGCAAAATCTCGGCGTCGGCCACGCCGAACGGACGGTAGGCACGGAGGGGAATGTCGCCCAGCGGACCGGGCACGCTCATGTCGCGCGCTTCGGCGACATCCTCCGGATCAGGCTGCAGGATCGCCCGGCTCGCCGCATAGGCGGTGCGCGCCTCGCCGGGGCTGAGCGTCTCGAACGCCGGCCGGTTGGCCACGCGAATCATCTCGAGGACGATGCGTGTGTCGGGATCGAGGTTCATGGCTTCATCCACCCAATGATCGCCTCGGCCACCGCCTTCGGCTGGTCGAGTTCGGCGAGGTGCCCGGCACCCGCGATGACGCGAAGCTCCGTCTTCCCCTTGATGCCGGCACGGAACTTCTCGGCATAGGCGAGCGGCATGATCCGATCCTGCTCGCCCCAGATCAGCAACGTCGGCGCCTCGATCAGCTTCAGCCGCTTCTCGAGCTTGGTATTGCCGAGCGGCCAGAAGATGCGCGCCGCTGCCTCGCTCGCCCGCGTCTGCTCGATCGGCCACTCGGTGGAATTGGCGACTTCGGGCATCGCCTTCAGCGCCTTCCAGATCGCCGGGTCGGCGCACAGCAGACCGGGAACGTCGTCGGCGCGCTGCGCCCACGGGTCGGTCGCCGGTGTCTTCTCGTCGAACAGCCCGAACGGGGC
>JBDTFI010000190.1:0-6808 GCA_039938035.1 Acetobacteraceae bacterium
CGGGGCGGTGCGCGTCAGCCAGGGGATCCTGGTGTGCGTCCTCGCGATGCTGGCGATCGCCGCCGGCGGCGGCACGGTCGTCATGCTGGGGCTGGCGGGGGTGGTGCTGGGGCTGGGGTATGGCGCCGCGGCGCCGGCGAGCACGCATCTGCTGGTGCCGCAGACGCCGCGACCAGTGTTCAACCTCGTCATGTCGATCCGTCAGACCGGGGTGCCGCTCGGCGGGGTGCTGGGCGCGCTGATCGTGCCGCCGATCGTGCTGGCGGCGGGATGGCGGGTCGCCCTGCTGGTGGAGCTGGGCCCGGTCCTGCTGCTGCTCGGGCTGATGGAGCTGCCGCGACGGCGCTGGGATGTCGGACGTGACCCCACGCGCCCGCTGCTGAGCGGGGTGCTGCTGGAGCCGTTCCGTCTGCTGCGCCGCGACCGGCGGCTGCGCGTGCTGTCGGTGGCGAGCTTCTTCTACTCCGGATTGCAACTCTGCTTCATCGCGTTCATGGCGGTGCAGCTGACGACGGTCGCGCGGTTCAGCCTGATCGGCGCCGGCTACGTGCTCGCGGCCTATCAGATCGCCGGCGCGGTGAGCCGCCCCGTCTGGGGCTGGGTCGCCGACCGGCTGCTGTCGCCCTCGCGCACGCTCGTGGTGCATGGCGTCGGGATGGCGATCGCCTGCGTCGCCACCGGGATGTTCGGGCCAGGGTGGCCGACGTTCGTGGTCGTGCTGGTCGAAATCCTCGGCGGAGTGACGGCGAGCGGCTTCACCGGCGTCGCCTACGCCGAGTATGCCGCCCTGGGCGGGACGCGGCGGACCGAGGCGACCGGGCTCGGCACGGCGGCGATGTTCTCGGGCGTCATGGTGATCCCGTCGATGTTCGCCGTCGCGGTGACGCACTGGGGCGGCTATGGACTGCCATACGCGATTCTGGCGGTGACGGCGGCGGCATCGGCCGCGCTGCTTTGGGTGCGGCCGGGCGAAAAGAGCGAGTGAGGATGGCGCTGACCGACGCCGACCGCGCGGCCTGGGCCGCCTATGCGAGCCTCGTCGTGCCGCTGCCGGGGCGCCTGCGCCCGAAGCTGGCCGACCAGGTGGAGACGCCGGACGGCCGGCTTCCTCCGATCCTCGCGATCCGTCCCGCCCGCCGACCGCCGGGCGCGCCGCCACCCAGCGTGGCCGTCGGGACCCACCCGGCGGGCGTCGACGCCGCGACCTGGCAACGCTTCCGCACCGGGCGCCTCCGCGCCGCGCGCCGCCTCGATCTGCATGGCCATACCGCCCAGCGCGCGTTCCTGGCGCTGTCGCACTTCCTGCGGGTCGCGCACGCCGAACGGGTGCGCTGCGTCGAGGTCATCACCGGGCGCGGCGGTCCGGAGGGCGGCGGGGTGCTGCGGCGCGAGCTGCCGATGTGGCTCAATCTGCCGGAGCTGCGCCCCCTCGTGCTGGCGGCGGCGCACCCGCATCCGGGAAACGACGGCGCGGTGCGGGTCCTGCTGCGCCGGGTGCGGGGCGGCGGGGAGGCGAGGTGACGGCGGGTTTTTCCGGAACCCGATGCCTCCTCCCTCTCTTTGGGATTGAGCGTCAGGCCCATAGGAGATCGCCGCGATGAAAGAACCAGCCGGATCGTCCAAGCCGTTCCTTAGCGACGTGAAGACCCTGCGGGCGATGGCGCGCCAGCACCTGTCCCAAGGTGCGGTGACGCCCGCCTATGGCGGTTCGGCGCCGGTCTCGCCGTTTTTGGTCGCTGCCGCGCGGCCTGACGATCGCTTACGATTGCGCAAATTCAGATCGTCGACTGAATAATGGCGACCAAATGCTCCGGGATGAGTCCGGCGTTGCGTATGTGACCCCGGATCTTCGTCTGCGTTCCGCATAGCCGGGGCATTTCGACATCGAGATCGATTGCGTCGCCGTGGCCCAGGAGACCTGCGGCTCGCCTTCCGGTAGTTGACGGTCATCGTGGTGCGATCTCTAGTACTTCACGCCGCCAACGATCACGTGTGGCGGGGAAGCATTTGGGGGAAGCATCATGACACTCAGGTTGCGACAGGCGGCCTTCGCCGTCTCGCTTGCGTTCTCGGGTGCGCTCGTGTCGGTCGATGCGGCGTCCGCGCAGTCGCCGCCCGCTGGCAGTGCGCTCGCGGGGGCGCCCGCGCCCGAGGCGGTGCAGCCCTGGGGGTTGCCGCCGCCGCCGCCGGGCATCGGGCCGGTCTCGCTGTTCGCCGACATCCACGACACCCCGCAGGGCAAGTTCCTGGAAGGCGGTGCGTTCGACGACGCGGGCAATTTCTGGTTCGTCGCCATCGGCACCGGATGGGTCTCCTACCTGACGCCGGATGCGAAGCTCGTGCCCGTGTTCAACTGCGACCCACCGGCCGCGGTCGGGTTCGCCTGCGAGCCGCAGGGGACACGCTGGCATGACGGCAAGCTGTATCTGACCACGCGGCACATGGGGATCATGGTCTATGATCCGAAGACGAAGCAGTTGAGTTCGCTGGTGACGACGTTCCACAACCAGCTGTTCAAGGGTCCGAACGACCTCGACTTCGATGCCGAGGGCAATCTCTACTTTACCGATCCGTGGGGGACCGGGCCGGGGCCGGACGCCACCGACGAGACGGGTGCGGTCTATCAGTATTCGACGCATGGCGTCCTGCGGCGGATCATCTCGACGGGACAATTCCCGAACGGGATCGCCGTGTCGCCCGACGATTCCACGCTGGCGGTCGCCGACTACGCCGCCAACCGGATGCTGTATTACTCGTTCCTGAACGGACCAAACGCGGCGTGCACGATGTGCGCCAAGGACCCGGAGCACACGACGTTCTTCTTCGCCACGACCGGAAGCTACAATCCCGGCAATGGCGGGCCTGACGGCATCCACTACGACGTGCACGGGAACCTCTGGGCGATGCTCGGCATCGGCGGGATCATCGAATACGACCCGCGCGGCATCATCCTCGGCTACGTGCCGCTGCCGAACGGCGATGCGTCGGCCACCAACTTCGCCTTCGGCGGCCCGGACAATCAGTACATCTACATGGAAGGCGCGGTGAGCGGGACCGTCTATCGCTTCAAGGCGCCATACCCCGGGTTGATTGGACCGGGCGGGGTGCGGCTGGCGGCGCAGCACTGACGGCCCGCGGCGCTGCCGCGTTGAGGAACGTGGCAGCGCCGCGTTTGAGCGGTGTCAGTCGTTACATCGTTGGCGCGCGACGTCGGCGGACCAGGCCGAGCCCGAGCAGGCCGGTGCCGAGCAGGGCGAGAGCCGCGGGCTCCGGCGCCGGCGTAATGTCGGCCGACACGGCGGTGATCAGAACCGAGCCGGAATCGGTCTGCACCGCGATCGCGGCGGCGTTCGGGAAGGTAATCAGACAGGTGTTCGCGACGCCGGCCGTCGTGCAGGTATCGTCGAACATGCCGAAGAACGACAAGGTCGCGATCGAGGAGCCGGTGAAGAAGTTGAATGTGTCGCCCGCGTCCACTGAGCCGATGATCGCATCGTTCATCGGGGCGCCCATGGCGAGGACTCCGACGCCGAACGGCCTGTCGATCGCGCAATCGGTGCTGGAGCAGGGCGTTCCCACGGGGGTGGTGTTTTCACCGAGGCCGCTCTCGGCGAAGGCGTTGGCGGGCGGGGCGAGCGGACCTCCGATCAGCGGCTTCAGAGTCAAGGTTCCTCCTGGAGCGAAGGGGTCGTCGAAACCCTGCGCCACGAAGGTGTTGCCGGAGACCGTGAAGGATTGCGTGTTCGCGCACACGTAACCGGAGTCGCCGGCGGAGAAAGAGCATCCGCCAGGCGACGGTGTCAGGCTGCCGAAGGCTATTTCGACGGGGGAGGCCATCGCCGACCCCGCGCCGCCGGTTGCAAGGAGGGTTGAGAACATCACCATACTGGTGAATCGGGTCATTGTTTCGCTCCTCGTTCAGATCAGACGGCATCTCTTGGTATGTAACGCAATGTGTCGGAACGTATCTGATCGCAACATGGATTACCAATAGGCAAATACCTGCGTCCAGAAGGATGGGCGCGCCTCGCGCGAAAGTGAGATAAAGCGGTCGGTAAGGAGGAGGGGGATGCGCGCCGATGTCGTGATCGTCGGCGGCGGGGCCATCGGGTCCGCCGCCGCGTATTTCCTGCGGAGCCGCCCCCGGCCGTGCACGGTCGCCGTGATCGAGCGCGATCCCGGCTACAGCCAGGCTTCCACGCCGCGCGCCTCGGGCGGGGTGCGGCGGTTGTTCTCGCTTCCCGAGAACATCGCGCTGTCCAACTATGGCATCCCGTTCTTCGAGCGGTTCGACACCGCGATGGCGGTGGCGGGGGAAACCGCTTCGATTGGGTTCAGGAAGAACGGCTATCTGTTCATCGTGCCGCCGAGCGCGGTCGGCGTGCTGGAGCGGAATTTCGCGACGCAGAAGGCGCATGGCGTGCGCGTCGACTGGCTCGACCGGGAGGGTCTCAAGGAGCGCTTTCCGTCCATGATCGTCGGTGATCTGGGCGCCGGCGTGCATTCCCCGGACGACGGGTGGCTCGATCCGCACGGCGTGCTGCACGGATTTCGCAGGAAGGCACAGGCCCTCGGGGCCGCGTTCATCAGTGACGAAGTGGTCGGAATGGAGGTCGCCGGTGGGGCGGTGCGCGGCGTGTGGTTGAAATCAGGCGAGCTTGTGCAAGCGGGCGTCGTCATCAACGCCGCCGGCGCGTGGGCGAAGGAAATCTGCGCGATGGCCGGATGGACGGTGCCGATCGAGCCGATGCGGCGCTTCGAGCATTATTTCGAGGCGCACGAGCCGATCGAGCCACTTCCCTACATCAAGGATGTGAACCGCTTGGCCTTCCGCCCCGAAGGGAAGGGATATACCGGCGGCGTGCCGTCGCTCGATGAGACTCGGGGTTTCAACTTCGACGTGGACCATGGGTATTTCGAGCGCGTGGTGTGGCCGGCGCTGGCGGCCCGGTTCCCGCAGTTCGAGCGGACGAAGGTGAGGACCACGATGGCGGGGCTTTACGATCAGAACGAGTTCGATGCCACGCCGATCATCGGGCCGTGGGTCGGCGGTCTCGACAATTTCCACCTGATGGCGGGGTTTTCCGGGCACGGCCTGATGCACGCGCCTGGGTGTGGGCGGGCGATCAGCGAGCTTATTCTCGATGGGAGTTATCAGACGATCGATCTGACGCGTTTCGGTTGGAAGCGTGTCGTCGAGGGACGGAGGTGTGCCGAGCGGGGCATCATCTAGCGTGGTGCCTTGACGCGCCGGGGCACGCGGTCATGCTTTCCGGCATCGAAGCGGGGAGATGAGCCATGCCGACGATCGATGTCCAGGTGCACGCCTACGAGCGCGATCATCCGGCACGGCCGTGGAAGGGGCATCTGGCGGGGCCAGCCTCGGTGACGGGCGCGGAGATGGTGGCGGCGATGGACGGTGTCGGCGTCGATGCCGCGATTCTGGTTTCCCCGTTCAGCCTGTATCGGTTCGATCCGAGCTATGCGCTCTCGGTACGGGCTGCTTATCCGGGACGCTTCGCGGTGATCAAGCCGGTCGATACGACCGATCCGGCGATCGAGGAGGTGGTCGCGGACTGGAAGAAGACCGAGGGGACGGTCGGGATCCGGATCATGCTGCGCGACACCCCCAATCCCGACCCGGCCGATCCCGGACCGAACCGGACCCTCGCAGCGGCCGCGAAGCACGGGTTGCCGGTGAACCTGCTGTGCTGGGGCCGGATGGAGCAGGCGGACGGGCTGCTGGCGCGCAATCCGGATACGGTGATGGTGATCGACCATCTCGGGCTAGCGCAGCCGTTCGCGCCGCCGGTGCCGGCCGCGCCCTGGGTGGAGCTACCGAAGGTGCTGGCGATGGCGAAATACCCGAACGCGCGGATCAAGATCAGCGGGGCGTGCACGCTGTCGCACGAGGCGTTCCCGTACAACGACATCTGGGACCCGGTGCTGCGGATCATCGACGCGTTCGGCCTCGACCGCTGCATGTGGGGAACGGACTGGACGCGGGCGACGGCGCTGCTGACGTATCGTGATGGCGTCGAGGCGTTCCGCGTGACCGAGCGGCTGTCGGATGCCGACCGGGTGAAGCTGATGGGGGGAAATTTGGAGAAGGTCTATGGGTGGAGGCCATCGGGGTCTCGCGCATGAGCGCGACGCCTAACGGTGAATCGCCGTCTCGGCTGATCGACGCGAGGATCAAGGACCTGGGCGACTGGAGGGGCAAGACGCTCGCCCATGTCCGCGCCCTCATCAAGCAGGCGGACCCTGACGTGGTCGAGGAGTGGAAGTGGCGCGGCGTTCCGGTGTGGGCTCACGATGGAATTATCTGCACCGGCGAGACGTACAAGAGCGTCGTGAAGCTGACCTTCGCCAAGGGCGCCTCGCTCAAGGACCCATCACGGCTGTTCAATTCCAGCCTTGAAGGCAACACCAGGCGCGCCGTGAATTTGCATGAGGGCGATGACGTGGATGCGGATGCCTTCAAGACGCTGATACGGGAGGCGGTGGCGCTGAATTCGGCCCGATGATCTGATGCGGCGTTGCGATCAGGCGGCTGATCGCGCCTTCGCCTCGCGTTGGTAGACAGCGAAGATCGCCTTGCCGATCAACGACGTTTCCGCCTCCGCGCATCGGGCATAGACGTTGGCTCGCGCGGCCTGGATCGCCGCGGATTCCGGCGACGCGGTGCTCGCCAATTCGATCAGATGGGCCGCCAATCGTGTCTGTCCGGCTTCGAGCAGCGCCGTCGCGCGTGCGGCCAGTGTCTCGGCGCCACCCGCCAAGGCGGCGATCTCACCCGCCAGTTCGA
>JBDTFI010000191.1:0-6020 GCA_039938035.1 Acetobacteraceae bacterium
TCGTGGTCGACCCCGCCGACCGTCCGATCGGCATCCTGCACGTCCACGACCTGCTCCGCGCGGGCGTCGCATGAGCCTCGCCCCATTGCCCCTTCCCAGGCGGGCCGGGCGAATGCTGGCCGATGCCGGGGCGCGGACCCGTCAGGCCGCTTCGCCGCGCGTGCTCGCGCGGCGCCGCCTGATGATCCAGGCGGCGAAACTGGCGCTGCCCGCGGTCGCGTTGGCGCTGCTGGCGACCCTTGCCGTCTGGCCTGAATTGCAGCGCGAAGTCGGGCGCGCCCGTGCCGCGGCGGACGCGATTGGCCAGATCCAGGCTGCGACGGTGACCGGCGCGGTCTACCACAGCATCGACGAGCGCGGGCGTCCCTACACGCTCACCGCCGCGACCGCGCGCCAGATCAGCCCGAACCGGGTCGATCTGACCGATCCGAAAGGCGATATGACGCTGCAGAACGGCACCTGGGTGATGCTGCAAGCGCGCAATGGGGTATACCGCCAGCATGACAACGCGCTCGATCTGTCGCGCGACGTCACGCTTTATCGCGACGACGGGACCACGATGGTCACGGCGAGCGCCGCATTGGATTTGAAGAGCGGCGCCGCGGCCAGCTCCCAGCCGGTCCACGCCGATGGGCCGTTCGGCCGGCTGGACGCCGCCGGCGGCTTCACCGCCACCGACAAGGGCGAGCAGATATTCTTCGCCGGACCGGCGCATCTGCTGCTGAACGGCGCCAACGGGCCATGAACCGCCTTTGGGCCCTCCGGCTGGCGCTCGTTGCCGCCCTGAGCGGCGCCGGCGTCGTTCCGGCGGCCGCGCAGGGGATCGATCTGTCGCATGGCGGCCCGATCGCGATCACTTCGCGCGACGGCATCGAATGGTTGCAGCAGCAGCACGAGGTCATCGCGATGGGCGACGCGCGGGCGGTGCGCGGCAACGTCACTGTCACCGCCGACCGGCTCATCGCTTTTTACCGCAAGAAGGCCGATGCGCCCGGCACCACGCCCACGCCGGCGGCGACGCTCCCAACCGCGACGCCGCCAACGGCGGCGTCCCCGGCGGCGAATACGGGCAGCCCGCTGGATACGACCGGAACCGACGAGGGCAGCAACGAGATCTACCGGCTGGAGGCGCGGGGCAACGTCGTGATCGTCACCCCGACGGATCGCGCGCAGGGCGACAATGCCGTCTACGACCTCGATCAGGCGGTGATGGTGATGACCGGCGGCGCTCTGCGGCTGACCACGCCGAATGACGTCCTGACGGCGCGCGACGACCTCGAATACTGGTCGGCGAAGCACATGGCGGTGGCCCGTGGCGATGCGGTCGTTATCACCAAGGACAATCGGCGGATCACCGCCGATGTGCTGGTCGCCTACACGACGCCGGACAATGCACCGCCGGCGGGCACGCCCACCAAGGTGTCGGCGTCGGCGAACAACGACGACCCGCTCGGGGCCGGCAAGCTGCAGAAGGTGGACGCGTTCGGCCATGTCGTCGTCAGTACGCCGACCGATGTCGTCACCGGCGACCGGGGCGTCTATGTGCCCGACACCGGCATCGCCGTGCTGGTCGACCATGTGCGGATCACCCGAGGGCAGAACCAGCTCGAAGGATCGGAGGCCCAGGTGAACCTGAAATCGGGCGTGTCGCGCTTGCTCGCCACGCGGCAGGGCAGGGGAGCCGACGGAAGGGTCCAGGGCCTGCTCGTTCCGAACGAGGCGCCGGGCGCGTTGCCGGGGGACACTCCTGGGAATGCCGTTGCCAAACCAACTGGCACTGCCGTCGCCAAACCAAAGGGTGCCAAACAATGAGCAGGACGCGCGGGTTTCGCGTGGTGGCCGGTGCCGGTGGGCTGGCGGTCAGCGGATTGGGCAAGACGTACAACAAGCGCCCGGTGGTGCGGAACGTCACGCTTAACTTGCGTCGGGGCGAGGCGGTCGGACTGCTCGGCCCCAACGGTGCCGGCAAAACCACCACCTTCTACATGATCGTCGGTCTGGTGCGCCCCGACACCGGGGCGATCAGCCTGGACGGCGCCGAAATCACGCGTCTGCCGATGTATCGCCGCGCCCGGCTCGGCGTCGGCTATCTGCCGCAGGAGGCGAGCGTGTTTCGCGGCCTCAACGTGGAGCGCAACATCATGGCCGCGCTGGAGGTGGTGGAGGTCGACCGCGACCGGCGCGATCAGATCCTCGACGAATTGCTCGCTGAATTCGGCATCGGCCATCTGCGGCGCACGCCGGCATTGGCGCTGTCGGGCGGCGAGCGCCGCCGGGTGGAAATCGCGCGCGCGCTGGCGACCCAGCCCGCCTACATCCTGCTCGATGAGCCGCTGGCCGGCATCGATCCGATCGCGGTCGGCGAGATCCGCGATCTCGTCTCCCACCTCAAGGACCGCGGAATCGGCGTGTTGATCACTGATCACAACGTGCGCGAGACGCTGGAGATCATCGACCGCGCATACATCATGCACGACGGTCAGGTGCTGATGGAAGGCCGCCCGCACGAGGTGGTGGCGCACGAGGGCGTCCGCCGCGTCTATCTGGGCGAGCGGTTCAGCCTCTAGCCGCAGCCGGACGCGCGCGCATGGTGATTGGCCCGCGCCTCGATCTGCGCCACAGCCAGTCGCTGGTGATGACGCCGCAGCTTCGCCAGGCGATCAAGCTGCTGCAATTCACCAACCTGGAAGTCACCGCTTTCATCGACCAGGAGTTGGAACGCAATCCGCTGCTGGAGCGCGACGAGGGATCCGACACACCGGCGATCGAGCACGCAGCTCTCGACCAGCGCCCCGAACGGAGCGCGCCGGAGCGCGACGTGGCGGATATGGCGCGTGCGGAGACGCTGCCCGAGGCGGGGGCTGAGCCGCTGGATGCGGCGCACGCCGAACCCTACGACGCCGGCGGTCCGGGCGACGGCGTACGGTTCGAGGGGCGCGGCGGTTCGCACGATTTCGGCTCCGATGACCGCGGCATGGAGGACATTCCGGAAGCCCGTCGCCCGTTGCGCGACCATCTGGGCGAGCAGCTACGGCTCGGCTTCGATGGTCCCGGGGAGCGACTGATCGGCGCCCATCTGATCGCGTTGCTGTGCCCGGCGGGACGGCTGACCGCCGCGCCCGAAGCTGTCGCCGAGGCGATGGGCGTCACGCTCGGCCGTGTCGAGGCGGTGCGCGCGCGCATGATGCGCTTCGATCCGCCCGGCCTCTTCGCGCGCGACCTGAAGGAATGCCTCGCTGCCCAACTCGCGGAACGCAACCGGCTCGACCCCGCGATGGCCGCGCTGCTCGACAATCTCGATCTGCTGGCCAAGCGGGAGCTTCGCCAGTTGATGACGGTCTGCGGCGTCGATGCCGAGGACATCGTGCAGATGGTCGCCGAGATCCGCGCCCTCGACCCCAAGCCGGCGGCGAGCTGGGACAGCGAGCCGGTGCGCGCGATCGTACCCGACATCCTGATGCGCACCGCCGCCGATGGGGGCTGGCTGCTGGAGCTGAACCCCGAGACGCTGCCCCGCGTGCTGGTGAACCAGCACTTCTTCGCCCGCATCGCGCCGCGCGCGGGCAAGGAGGGGCGCTTGTTCCTCGCCGAGCATCTGGCGAGCGCGAACTGGCTGGTGAAGTCGCTGCAGCAGCGCACGCAGACCATCCTGAAGGTGTCCGCCGAGATCATGCGCCAGCAGGACGGCTTCCTGCGGCGCGGCATCGAGCATTTGCGCCCCCTGATCCTGCGTGACATCGCCGAGGCGGTGGAATTGCACGAGAGCACCGTCAGCCGGGTGACCTCCAACAAGTACATCGCGACGCCCCGGGGGCTGTTCGAGCTGAAATATTTCTTCACGGCCGCGATCGCCCGCACCGACGGCGGAGTTGCCCACAGCGCCGAGGCCGTCCGCCACCGCATCCGCACCCTGATCCAGGCCGAGCACCCCGACCGGGTGCTCTCCGATGACGCAATCGTTGGTGGGCTGCGGGAGGAGGGCGTGGACATCGCCCGCCGGACCGTGGCCAAATACCGCGAGGCGTTACGGATCCCGAACTCCACCCAGCGCAAGAGGGAGAAGGCCGTACCGGCCTGACGTGCGTTATGGCCCTGTTGGGGTTGGACGGCGCGGGAGGGTTTTCATGGACATCAGCGTTTCCGGCAAGCAGATCGACCTGTCCGACGCCCTGCGGACGCGGGTGGCGACGCATCTGGAAGGGATCGCGCGTAAATATTTCGATCGGGCGCTCGAGGCCCAGGTCACGTTCGGCCGGGCGCGCAGCTTTTTCACTTGCGACATCAACCTCCACGCCGGGCGCGGCCTCAGCCTGCGCGGCGAAGGCGAGGCGGCCGATGCGCCCACCGCCTTCGATGACGCCGCCGAGCACATCGCCAAGCGCCTGCGCCGCTACCGCCGCCGAGTCAACGAACACGCCCGCGACCTGGCGAACCGCGAGCGGCCCGAGGCGGCGCGGCAATACATCCTGCGCCAGGAAGCCGACGGCGCGGCGGAGCCATCCGCGGAGGTCGACACGTTCGCCACGGTGATTGCCGAACAGCTGACCGAGATCAGTCGGCTCTCGGTCGGCGAGGCGGTGATGCGAATGGATCTGGCTGATCAGCCGGTTCTGATGTTCCGCAACCGCACGACGGGCGAACTGAACGTGATCTATCGCCGCCCCGACGGCAACATCGGTTGGATCGACCCGGGGGAGCCGGCGGCCTAGAGCCAGTGAAGGCCGTGCGCCATGACACAACGCGGCGTTCGCGGTTGCCGCCGAGCAGGAGGGTTCCGCCTTCGTGGCCGACGAGGCAGGCGCTTGGCGCGAGATCCTGTGCATCCAGGAGGAGCGAACGGTCGGCAATGACAACACGGTGAAATGGCGACGTCTGAGCCTGCAACTGCCACCGAGCCGACTTCGGCCGCACTTCGTCAAGCCGACGGTCCGGGTCCATGAATACCCGGACGGCACCATCGCGGTGTTTCTCGGATCGCACCAACTGGCCGACTACGACGCCGCCGGCGCGATCGCCCAATCCGAACAGCAGGCCGCATGACACGCGTCCGTCGCGGCCGTTCCGTGCCGGGGCATGCCCCGGCACGGAACAAGAACGAAGCGGACAGATCACGAGCTACGAAAACCCGACAGGTTCACGAGCTAGCGACACTGGCGTATCCGGCATGGGTCACTCCGCGGCGATGGCCCGCATCCTGCCCTGCCCGGGTGAACGGAGGCTTACCGGCTAACCCGGCCCTGTCACATGCACCGCCGGCACCGTCCCGAACCACTCCGGCCGTGCCCGTTCCATCTGCGCGGCCAGCCCCAGCAGCACATCCTCGCGCCCGAAATCGCCGTAGAGCTGCATCCCGATCGGCAGCCCGTCACCGTCGCGTCCGGCCGGCAGGGAGATCGCCGGCAGTCCTGTCTCGTTCGCCGGCATCGTATAGCGGGCGGCGTCGGTGAGGCGATCGATCCAGGGATCGATCGCCTCGTCCAGCAGCAGCGAATACGGGCCGTTCGCCAGCGGCACGCGGATGGCGAGCGCCGGGCACAGCAGGGCGTCATAGCGCGTCATCAGCGCGCCCCACTGTCGCGTCACGGAGTTGTTAGCGTCCATCATCGCGAACATGTCCAGGACGGAATAGCGTTGCGCGGCGATGTAATGCCGCCACGTCATCGGGTTCAGCCGCTCGTGCAATTGCGCTTCGCTCAGTCCCCGCCGCTCGGCCATCGTGGTGAACATCAGGCGGCTGCCGACCCATCCGGTGATGAAGCCGCGCCACAGCGTCTCCCACGCGCAGATTTCGCGGTCGCCGATTTCCTCGACGTGATGGCCAAGCGCCTCCAGCGTCCGCGCGGCGTCTCGCACCCGCGCCGCCACCTCGGGGTCGGTGCGCGTCGGCCGGCCCCAGTCTCCCGTCGACAGCGCGATCCGCAGCTTCGCCGGATCGGTTCCCACCGCATCGAGATACGATCCGGACGGCGGGGCCATGCGGATGAACGACCCGCCCTTCGGCCCCGCCGTGATGTAGTCGA
>JBDTFI010000192.1:0-2549 GCA_039938035.1 Acetobacteraceae bacterium
GGGCCTCGCCCGCGCGCAAGCGGAAAGCCTGTCGGGCGGGGAGCGCCAGATGGTCGCCATCGCGCGCGCCCTAATGGCGCCCGCCCGGCTGATCCTGCTCGACGAGCCGTTCGAGGGCCTGGCGCCGGCCGTGGTGCAGGAGGTGATGGCCGCGCTCGCGAAACTGCGCGGGCGGGTGGCGATGCTGATCGTGGAGCATCACGCGGAATCGGTGCTGGCGCTGGTCGATCGTGCGTATGTCCTGGTGAACGGGCGGGTGGCGTTCGAGGGCAGCGCTCGCGCGTTGGAGGCCGATCAGGCGTTGCAGGCGCGCCTGCTGGGCGTGGTCCAGGCGGAAGAACTCGCCGCCGGGTAACGATCACCCGCGCCCACCACGGCAGATATTCAGCGTCCGCGCCAGGTCGAGGGCCGCGCGGTGGATGCGCGGCTCGGCGTCCAGGTGCCAGCCGTGGAACAACACGATCACCACGATCGCGACCGCCGCCAGCCAGCCGGGGCGCAGCTGGTGCGGCGGCGGCCCCGTCAGCCGCGACAACGCGAGCGCGCCGACGATCCCGACGAGTCCGCCCAGCGCCACCTCCGGCGCCGTATGCACGCCAAGCAGCAGGCGCGAGATCCCGATCAGCACCGCACCGAGCGCCGCCGCCAGCAACACCGCGTGCGCTCGCCCTCCACGGCCAAGCACGACGACCAGGCCCCCCAGCACGATCGCCGCGGCGGCGGTGTGCCCGCTCGGGCTACGCAGCGTCGACGGCCCGCAAGCAAAGGCCGCGAGCTTCAGCGCCAGCATCAGCGCGAAGGTCGCCCCGACCGCGCCAATCCAGCCGAGCGCGCCCCGCCGCCAGCCCAGCGCCGCCAGAGTGCAGCCGATAGCGGCGATCAGCGGCAGGACCACCGCCTGATCGGCGAAGTTGGTGAGGAAGTCGGCCAGGTCACGCCAGCAAGCAGGGGAGCGCGATCCTAACGCGGGCGGACCGGGCGCGGGTTAACGCAAAGCGGTTTCGCGGTTGCCGCCCCTCCCCGCGCGTCTATGCTGCCGACGATGCCACGCGGCCCCCTGCCCTCGCTGGATGCCGTGCTGCGCCTGCCGGAGGCGGCCCTGCTGATCGCGCGATTCGGCCGCGTCGCCACGACGTCGACGCTGCGCACGACGCTTGCCGCCCGCCGCGCCGGCGGCAGGCCGGAGCCGATGACGAGCGCGGCGATCCTCGACGCCGCGGCGGACGCGCTCACGGCGCGCTTCGCCGCCTCGCAGCGCCCGGTGTTCAATCTGACCGGCACGGTGCTCCACACCAATCTGGGCCGCGCCCCCCTCCCGCCCGAGGCGGCGGCGGCGGCGGCCGAGGCGATGGCCAATCCGACGACGCTCGAATTCGACCTCGACACCGGCCGGCGCGGCGAGCGCGACGATCATGTGCGCGATCTTCTCCGCACGCTCACCGGGGCGGAGGACGCGACGGTGGTGAACAACAACGCCGCCGCCGTGCTGCTCGCGCTCAACACGCTGGCGCTGGGAAGGGAGGTGGCGGTCTCGCGCGGGGAACTGGTGGAGATCGGCGGATCGTTCCGCATTCCTGACATCATGGCCCGCGCCGGGGCCATCCTGCGCGAGGTCGGCACCACCAACCGGACGCACCCGGCCGATTTCGAGGCAGCGGTCGGGCCGCGCACCGGGGCGCTGATGCGGGTGCATCCGTCGAACTATCGGGTCGAGGGGTTCACGACCTCGGTTGCTCCCGCGCAACTCGCGGCGATCGCGCATACCGCCGGGCTTGCGCTGATCGACGACCTGGGCAGCGGCAGCCTCATCGACCTGGCGCGATTCGGGCTCCAGCACGAACCGACGGTCGCCGAGGCGGTGGCAGCGGGCGCCGACCTCGTCACGTTTTCGGGAGATAAGCTCCTGGGCGGCCCACAGGCCGGGCTGATCGTCGGACGCTCGGACTTGATCGCCCGACTGAACGCCAACCCCATGAAGCGAGCGGTGCGTCTCGACAAAGGCCGGCTGGCGGCGCTCGAACATGTGTTACGGCTGTATCTCGATCCCGACCGCCTCGCCGGTCGGCTTCCGGCGCTGCGCCTGCTGACCCGCCCGGCGGAGGAAATCCGCGGCGTGGCGAGGCACCTTGCCCCGCTGCTCCAGGCGCGTTGGCCGAATCGCCCGGTAACGGTGGAGGCCTCCGTCAGCCAGATCGGCTCCGGTGCGCTGCCGGTCGCGACGCTCGCCTCCTTCGCGGCGACCTTTGGCGGCCCGGAGTTGGAAGCGCTGGCGGCAGAGCTGCGCGGGTTGGCGCGCCCGGTGATCGGGCGGATCGCCGAGCGGCGGCTCTGGCTCGACTGCCGCTGCCTGGAGGCGGCCGACGCGGCGGCTCTGGCTTTGCTGCTTCGAGGCTAGGAGAGTGGCGAGCGGAGGAGAAGCGGCCCCGGTGGGTCGGCCGGACTTCAAACCCGGTTGGGGCCGCCGCGCGGTCCTGGGCAGGTTCGACTCCTGCTCTCTTCCGCCGCCGCTCACGGGCCTGTGGCCGGGTTGCCCGGACCCTGTTGCCTGG
>JBDTFI010000193.1:0-5025 GCA_039938035.1 Acetobacteraceae bacterium
CCTGCACCCGGATCCCCTTTTCGACCGCCGGGACGTATTCGCGCGGCACCGAGCCGCCGACCACGTCGTTCTCGAACTGCACGCCGGCATTGCGCTCCAGCGGCTCGAACTTGATCTTCACCTCGGCGTACTGGCCCGACCCGCCGGTCTGCTTCTTGTGGGTATAGATCTCGGTGTGCGGGCGGGAGATGGTTTCGCGATAGGCGACCTGCGGAGCGCCGACATCGGCCTCGACGCCGTATTCGCGCTTCAGGCGGTCGATGATGATCTCGAGATGCAGCTCGCCCATGCCGGACAGAATGGTCTGCCCGGTCTCCTGGTCGCTGCGCAGGCGTAAACTGGGGTCTTCGCCGGCGAGCTTCTGCAAGCCGAGGGTCATCTTCTCGACGCCCTCCTTGGTGCGCGGCTCGACCGAGATGTCGATGACCGGCACCGGGAACGCCATGCGCTCCAGGATCACCGGATCGTCGGCGGAGGCGAGCGTATCGCCCGTGCCGGTGTCCTTGAGGCCGACGAAAGCGGCGATGTCGCCGGCATGGACCTCCTTGATCTCGGCCCGCTTGTCGGCGTGCATCTGAAACATCCGCCCGATGCGCTCGCGATGATCGCGGGTCGTGTTGAGCACGGTGTCGCCGGATTTCAGGGTGCCGGCGTAGACGCGCACGAAGGTGAGCGTGCCGTATTTGTCGTTGATGATCTTGAACGCGAGGCCGGCGAACGGGGCGTCCGGGTCAGCCTTGATGCGGCGGCGCACGAGGCCCTCCTCGTCGTCCTCCTCGGTCGCGACGCTGATGCCGGGCACGTCGATCGGGCTGGGCAGGTAGTCGATCACCGCATCGAGTAGCGGCTGCACGCCCTTGTTCTTGAAGGCAGTTCCGCACAGCACCGGGCGGAAGGCGCCGGAGATGCTGCCCGCCTTGATGCAGCGCTTTAGGGTCTCGACGGCCACGTCGCCCTTCTCGAAATACTCCTCCATCGCCGCGTCATCGACCGACAGCGCGGTGTCGAGCAGGGTCTGGCGGTGCTCGGCGACGAGTTCCGCCAGATCGGCCGGGATCGGCTCGTCGTGGTACTTGGCGCCCAGTTCGCCGCCTTCCCACACGAGGGCTTTCATCTCGACGAGGTCGACGACGCCGATGAACTTGTCCTCGATGCCGATCGGCAGCTGCAAGGGCAGCGCCACGATGTCGAGCTTCTCCTTAAGCGTCGCGAAGGCGCGGTAGAAATCGGCGCCGGTGCGGTCGAGCTTGTTGATGAAGATGATGCGCGGGACGTTGTAGCGATCCGCGAGGCGCCAGTTGGTCTCCGATTGCGGCTGCACGCCGGCCACGCCCTCGATGATGAAGATGGCGCCGTCGAGCACGCGCAGGCTGCGGTTGACCTCGATGTTGAAGTCGATGTGGCCCGGCGTGTCGATGATGTTGATGCGGTGGTCGCGCCATTCGCAGGTCACCGCCGCCGAGGTGATGGTGATGCCCCGCTCCCGCTCCTGCTCCATGTAATCGGTCGTCGTATTGCCGTCATGGACCTCGCCGATCCGGTGCGACACGCCGGTATAGTACAGGATGCGCTCGGTCGTGGTGGTCTTGCCGGCATCGATATGGGCGGTGATGCCGATGTTGCGGATGTGGGCTAGGTCGGGGCCGGGCATTTGAAAGGGGTCTCCATACCACGACGGGCGCGGTAGGGCCCTAGCCCTTGGGCAAGGCCCCGCGCGCCCGCGGTTGCCGGCGTCAAGCGGCCGGCGGTCTGAGGGCGCATGTGCGGCACGGAGCCCGGATTTGCAAGCCCCGAGTTCCCCGCGCGGGGCGGCCATGTGTGAGCCCGGTCACTCTTTGTCACTGAACGCCGCAGCGCATCGGCGCTAAGGTAGGTCATGGATACGCGGACGGCACAGGCGCTGGTGCGCTTCGGTCTGGGACCGCGCGGCGACGAAGCCCCGCCGGCCGACCCGGTGGCATGGCTGCGCGGGCAGTTGCGCGCCCCCGCCCCTGCCCCCACCCCCACGGTGACCGAGGCGCTGGAAGCCGTGCTGTTCGACCGCAAGGAAAACCCAGCGCGGCGACGCACCGTGGCCCTGTATCGCCGCGATGCCCTTGCGACCCTGAGCACCGCACTGACCACGCCGGCCCCGTTTCGCGAGCGGCTGGTGTGGTTCTGGTCCAACCACTTCACCGTATCGAGCAGGAACGTCCCGGGCGCGCTCATCGGCCCGTTCGTGAGCGAGGCGATCCGTCCGCACGTCGCCGGCTCGTTCGCCGATATGCTGCTCGCGGTGATGCGCCATCCGGCCATGCTGATCTATCTGAACAACAACGTCTCGGTCGGTCCCCACAGCAAAGTCGGCCGGAGAACCCAGCGCGGGCTGAACGAGAACCTGGCGCGCGAATGCCTGGAGCTGCACACCGTGACCCCGGCCGCCGGCTACTCGCAGGGCGACGTGATCCGGTTCGCCCGCATCCTCACCGGCTGGTCGGTCACGCTGAAGGGCGATCCGACCGGCTTCCACTTCGTCCCGGCGAGGCATGAGCCGGGCAGGCAGACGCTGATGGGGCGGACCTTCCCCGAGGGCGAGGCGGGCGGGATCGCCGCGCTAGCATTCCTCGCGGGGCATCCGGCCACGCATCGTCGCCTCGCGACCCAACTCGCGCGCCACTTCGTCGCCGACGATCCGCCACCCGAGGCGGTGCGGCGAATCGAGGGCGCGCTGCGCGACACGCGGGGCAACCTCGGCGCGGCGGCCCAAGCGACGATCGGGATCGAAGCGGCGTGGCGGCCAGCCACCAAGCTGCGCGCGCCGATCGACTATTACGTGGCGGCGATGCGGGCGCTGGACGCGACCGAAGCCCCGCCCGATGCGCCGGGAGCGCTGCGCCTGCTTGGCCAGCCGATGTGGACGGCACCGCAGCCGAACGGCTGGAGCGACCGCGCCGCGGACTGGGCGGCGCCGGAGGCGATGATGCGCCGCATCGACGTGGCGTATGCCGTCGCCGGGCAGGCGAGCGAGCGCGACGCGGCGGCGGTGGGCGCGAACGCGCTCGGCCCGCTGCTGCATCCCGCTACCGCGCATGCGATCGATCGCGCCGGCTCGCGCCGTGAGGCGCTGGCGCTCCTGCTATCTTCCCCGGAGTTCCAGAGGCGATGACGATGCTTCTCACGCGCCGTTCCGCCGTGCTCGGCCTGCCCGCCGCGGTGGCGCTCGGGCGCGCCTCGCTGGCGGTCGCCGCCGCGCCCACCCAGCGGCGCTTGGTCGTGGTGATTCTGCGTGGCGCGCTCGACGGGATGGCCGCGGTGGTTCCCTATGGCGACCCGGCGCTCGCCCGACTGCGCGGGGCGATCGTGCCGCCGGCGCCGGGCAAGCCGGACGGACTGCTCGATCTGGGCGGGTTCTACGGGCTGCATCCGGCGCTGACCGGACTGCACGAGACCTTCCGGGCGGGCGAGCTGACGATCCTGCACGCTGTGGCCGGCCCCTATCGCGTCCGCAGCCATTTCGAGGCGCAGGACATGCTGGAGAGCGGGGCGGACCGTCCGATGACGAGCGGCTGGCTGAACCGCGCCGTCTCCGTGCTGCCCGCGGGGCCGGCCAAGCCGGAGGGCGACGCGATGGCGTTCGGCGTCGAGGTGCCGCTGCTGCTGCGCGGCCCGGCGCGGGCCGGCAGCTGGGCGCCCGCGCGGCTTGGCCACGCCAGCCCGGATTTCTACACCCAGGTCGCCGCCCTCGCCGCCTCCGACCGGCTGATCGGCCCGGCGGTGCGCCAGGGACTGAGCGATCGCGGCTTCAGCGCGGCGGTGATGGGCGAGGAAAAGCCCGCCGGCCGTGACGGCTTCGCCACCCTGACGACGGCGGCGGGTGAGATGCTGGCGCGCGCCGACGGGCCGCGGGTCGCAGCGCTGGAGCTGGACGGCTGGGACACCCATGTCGCCCAGCCGGCGCGACTGACAGCGATGCTGCGCCGGCTCGACGCCGGGTTGATGGCGTTGCGCACCGCGCTCGGCCCGGCGTGGGGCCAGACCGCGATCCTGTGCATCACGGAGTTCGGGCGCACCGTGCGGGTGAACGGCACGCGCGGCACCGATCACGGAACGGGCTCGGTCGCCCTGCTGCTGGGCGGGGCGGTCGCCGGCGGGAAGGTCCGCGCCGACTGGCCGGGACTGGGCCCAGGACAGCTGCTCGACGCCCGCGATCTGCGGCCGACGGCGGACCTTCGCGCCGTGGCGAAGGGGGTGCTGGCGGGGCACATGGGCATCCGGGCGGCGTCGCTCGGCGCCGTGTTCCCCGACAGCGCGACGGCGCCGCCGATGGCGGGGCTCATCCGCGCCTGACGCCGGCCATGTTGCGTACACGAGCCGCCCCGGGCGCGTACATCCACGCGTCCGCGAGCGCGCCAGCGCGTACTTCCGGGGCCCGGGGCACGCAGATCCCGTGTACACCCACTGCATCCAGGCATTGTCCGCCGTGTACACCGCGTGTGATCCCCTCCCGCAAGGGGCTACGGGAGTCGCACATGTGCGGAATGATCGACCTGCGAATGGCCGCCTTTGGCCGGAGGCAAGCGTACCCCCGTCATTCTCGCGAAAGCGGGAATCCAGGCACCTCGTACGCACCGACCCGCGGACCGCCTGGACCCGGCTTTCGCGCATAGGCGCTAAGATAACAAGTTTCATCGTCATGCCCGGACTTGATCCGGGCATCCAGCCGACGTCCCCGGTGCGGGCAAGTCGGCTGGATTGCCGGATCAAGTCCGGCAATGACGGTGCAAGTGGGGTCCGGTTCATTGGGCCGAGTCCCGATATCGGATACTATCTTAGCGCCTATGCGCTTTCGCGGGGGCGACGGTGTGAAATTAATCCGGCCACAGGCGCGAAATACCGGATAACGCCGGCGGCGCGCGCGGATCGACCTCCGGAGCGGCAAGCCCAAGATAGATTTCCTGCACATGCGGATCCCGCGCCAGCGTCGCGGCGGGGCCGTCCAGCACGCTACGGCCCGTCTGGAGCACGTAAGCGTGGCTCGCGATCTCG
>JBDTFI010000194.1:0-5177 GCA_039938035.1 Acetobacteraceae bacterium
ACGTCGCGCCAGGGGCTGATCGCCAACTTGACCGTGAGCTACCAGCTCACGCCCAAGGTCCGGCTCTACGCGAACGGCGCCAACATCTTCGCCTCCCGGTTCGAGCCGGTGAACGGCTTTCAGACGCCGGGGCCGAGCGTGATCGCCGGGGTGCGCCTTACGCTATAAGACGTCGCGACGTAGCGTGGCCGGACCGCCGGCGTGCTCGCGGCGTAGGTCTGCCATGCCGGTCCGTCCGAGAAAGAGATTGAAAACCTCGGCCGGATGGAATTCCATAAGCCTGCTGACTATATGGCCTGCTTACGATCTTCTCAGGAACCCGTTCTGAATGCCCGACGGAACCATCACGGCCGAGCGCTCGCGCCTGAATAGGGCGGCCGCGGTCAACCAGACGATGCAGGAGGCCCGCCCCCCGGGACGCGGCCGGCGGGTGCTGCGCCTCGTCCTCATGCTCGGGGCGGCGCTCATCCTGGTCGTCGGGGGGTTCTGGTACTGGCTGAACAGCGGGCGCTACATCGACGCCGACGATGCCTACGTGCAGGCCAACGTGCTTGCCGTGGCGACCGATGTCACCGGCGTCGTGGGCGAGATACCGGTGCGCGAAGGCCAGCAGGTCAAGGTCGGCGACGTGCTGTTCAAGCTCGATCCGCTGAAGTTCCAGCTCTCGGTCGATCAGGCCAAGGCGGCAGTCGAGCAGGCGCGCCTAGATCTCGAAGGCCTCAAGGCGGACTACCAGCAGCAATTGCGCATGCAGGCCGCGCAGCAGGCGCAGGTCCAATCCGACCAGGCGACGTTCACGCGCTACGCCGACCTGGTGCGGACCCGCGCCGTGCCTGTCCAGCAATATGACGACGCGCGCTACAAGCTGCAGGCCGATCAGGCCCGATTGGGGTCGAACGAAGCGCAGGTCAGGGCGGCGCTCGCCCGCTTGAACGGGAATCCCGCCCTGCCGCTATCGGCGTTTCCCGCCTATCAGACGGCGGAGGCGAAGCTCGGCGAGGCGAAGCGCGAGATGGACCATGCGGTCGTGCGCGCGCCGTTCGACGGCATCGTGACTCAGGTCAGCAAGCTGCAGATCGGCCAATACCTTCCCGCCGGCACCGCGGCGTTCGGCCTCGTCGGCGATGACGAGTTCTGGGTCGCCGTGCAGCCGAAGGAGACCGAGCTCGCCCACGCCAAGGCGGGCGATTCGGCGACGATCACGGTCGACGCATATCCGGGCTATACGTGGCACGGCGTGGTCGAGAGCATCGCGCCGGCCACCGACCAGCAATTCGCCCTGCTGCCGGCACAGAACTCGTCGGGCAACTGGGTGAAGGTCGTGCAGCGCGTCCCGCTGCGCGTCACGCTCGCGCCGTTGAAGGGCGCGCCGGCGCTGTCCGCCGGCATGAGCGCCGTCGTCTCGATCGACACGCACCACGAGCGCAAACTTTCGGATCTCTTCTAGGATTCAGGTCGTGACCGACCCGACCAAGACGCCGCATCGCGCGATCATCACGGTCTGCGCGATGGTCGCGACCCTGATGCAGGCGCTCGACACGACGATCGCCAACGTCGCGTTGCCTTACATGCAGGGCAGCCTGTCGGCGAGCTACGATCAGATCACCTGGGTCCTCACGTCCTACATCGTCGCCGCCGCGATCATGACGGCCCCGGTGGGCTGGCTGTCGGCGCGCTTCGGGCAGCGCAACCTCTTTCTCGTCTCAATCGTCGGCTTCACCATCGCCTCGATGCTCTGCGGCATCGCGACGTCGCTCACCGAGATAGTGCTGTTCCGGCTCACCCAGGGCGCGTTTGGCGCAGCTCTCGTGCCTTTGTCACAGTCGACGATGCTCAACATCTACCCGGTGGAGCGCCGCGGCTCGGCGATGGCGATCTGGGGCATGGGCGTCATGGTCGGCCCGATCCTCGGCCCGATCCTCGGCGGCTACCTGACCGAGCTCTATAACTGGCGCTACGTGTTCTACGTGAACTTGCCGTTCGGCGTGCTCGCGACCGTCGGTCTCTGGATGTTCATGCCGAAGGAGGAAGCGCAGCCGGCGCTGAAATTCGACTGGTTCGGCTTCGGCGTCCTGGCGATGGGCATTGGTGCCTTTCAGCTCATGCTCGATCGCGGCGAGACGAAGGATTGGTTCGGCTCGACCGAGATCGTCACCGAGGCGGTCATCGCGGCATTCGGGCTCTACCTCTTCATCGTTCACCTGGCGATCGGCGAGCGCAGCTTCGTGCCACCGCGCATCTTCCGCGACCGCAACCTGGTCGCCGGACTCGCGCTGATGTTCCTGCTGTTCATGGTGCTGCTGTCGAGTTCCGCCTTGCTCGCGCCCTGGCTGCAGCAGCTCGCCGGCTACCCGGTGGAGAAGGCGGGATTGCTGATGGCGCCCCGCGGGCTCGGCACCATGGTGGCCATGCTGATCGCGGGGCGGCTCAGCAACCGCATGGACCCGCGTCTGCTGATGGGCTTTGGCGTCATCCTTATCGCGGGGACATTGTGGTACATGACCGGGTGGACGCCGGATGTCTCGCAAAAGGAGATCGTCTGGAACTCGGTCGCGCAGGGATTCGGCCTCGGCTTCGTGTTCGTGCCGCTGAACGTGGTCGCCTTCGCTACCCTGGCGCCCGAGCTGCGGACGCAAGCGACGGCTCTGCTCAGCTTGCTGCGCAACGTCGGCGGCGCGATCGGCATCTCCATCATGGAGGCGCTGCTGGTCCGGAACACGCAGATCGAGCACGCCGTCCTGTCGGCTTTCACCACGCCATTCAACCGCAACTTCCAGAACGCGCCCGATATCGTTCACATGGTGTCGCCGCACACCCCGCACGGCGCGGCGCTGCTCGATCAGATGATCAATCAGCAGGCCTCGATTATCGCTTACGAAAACGACTTCCTGCTGATGACGGTCATGGCTCTCCCGGTGCTGGTCCTGCTGTTCCTGATGCGCCGCCCGAAGCACACCGGCGGCCGCGACGACGCCGCGCCCGTCGCGATGGACTGACGCCGCGGATGACGTGATCCCAGGCCATGTCGCACGAAACTCCCTTCACGTCGCCGTCATTCCCGCTTGCGCGCACAAGATGGCCTTCGGAATTCAAGATTTGATTTGCGGGGCCGGCAGGGGAGGAATTCCCGCGCTCAACTCCTTCTGATCACCAGCGCCTGCATGGCTCGTCTGTCTTCTTCACCTATGTTGCATCGCAGCATTCGACCCACCTACCGCGTGCGCCGCGATGGCGTGCGTCCACGGACGCTTTGAGGAAGAACAGGAGACTATCGATGAAGACCATTCTCGCCGCGTTCATGGTCCTTGGCATGGTGATCTCAACCGGGATCGTGGCGTCCTCCGCCCATGCCGCGAACACCACCAATTGGAACGAGTCCACCGTCAGCGGCAACGCGGCCGGCTAGCCCACCGGGCCTTCGGGGGCGGTCGCGTGACTGCCCCCCGCCACCCCGCGATACCGCCGTCCGATTCGATCAGGGGCACGAATGCGCGGGTTGGGACCGATTCTTCTGGCGGCGGCTCTGGCGTTTGGGATCGCGGCTCCCGCCGCCGCACGAACCATCCTCGCCGCCACCCCGATCTCGCGTCTCGATCTGCCGTGGTGGAAGCATCGCTTCGAGGCCAAGCAGCACCGCCTGCACGACGGCCCCGTCAAACTGGTCTTCTACGGCGATTCGATCACCCAGGATTGGGAACACAGCGGCCCACCCGCATGGGACGATTTCGTGCCGATCTGGCAGCATTTCTACGGCGGCCGCGACGCGGTGAATCTCGGCTTCAAGGGCGACACCACGGCGAGCCTGCTGTGGCGCGTGACGCACGGCGAGGCGGACGGCATCGCCCCGAAAGCCGCGGTCATCCTGATCGGCGCCAATAATCTGGGCCGCCTGCACTGGCCCGCCGACGACACCGTCGCCGGCATCGGCGCCATTATCGCCGCGCTCCGCCAACGTTTGCCGCATACGCGGCTTCTGTTGCTCAGCGTGCTGCCGTCCGAGCGATCCGACTGGGCGACGCGGACCACGCAGGAGATCAACCGCGATCTCGCTTCGCGTTACGCGGGCGGTCGCGAGGCAAACGTGACCTATCTCGACGTGACCGGCGTATTCGAGCACGACGGCAAGGTTGATCGCTCGGCGTTCCTCGACCCGCTGCTCACCCCTCCCGACCCGCCACTGCATCCGACGGCGCAAGCGCAGGGCCGCATGGCGGCCGCGATGGAGCCGGCCCTGGCGGCACTGCTCGGCGACGCGCCGCACGATCGGCGTTGAAGAAGTCGCTTGACGCGGTCCGGCGAGGCGCCTAGCTCCCGCCCCGGGTCACGCCCCCCCACCGGGGCGCTTCTCTTCTGAAAGGGAGAGCATGTCATGGCGACAGCCAGGCCGGCCGTGCGTCCGGCCAATCCCAATTTCTCCTCCGGCCCTTGCGCCAAGCGTCCTGGCTTCACGCTGGATGCGTTGCGCGGCGCCTATCTCGCGCGCAGCCACCGCGCCGCCGCGCCCAAGGCGCGACTCGCCGAGATCATCGAGCGTTCGCGCGCGATCCTTGGGATGCCGGCGGATTGGCGCCTCGGCATCGTCGCCGCATCCGACACCGGCGCGATGGAGATGGCGCTGTGGTCGCTGCTTGGCCCGCGTAAGGTCGACGTGCTGGCCTTCGAGAGCTTCTCCGAAGGCTGGGCGACGGACGTCATCAAGCAGTTGCGCCTGCCCGATGCGCGCGTGGTGTCCGCGCCGTACGGCCGCTTGCCCGACCTTGCGGCCGTCGACTTCGACCGTGACGTCGTGCTCGCCTGGAACGGCACGACGTCGGGCGTGCGGCTCCCTGATGGCGACTGGATTCCGGCGACGCGGGAAGGGCTTGTCATCTGCGACGCCACCTCGGCCGCGTTCGCGATGGATTTGCCGTGGGACAAGCTCGATGTCGTCACCTGGTCCTGGCAGAAGGTGCTGGGCGGGGAGGCGGCGCACGGAATGCTCGCGCTGTCGCCCCGCGCCGTGGCCCGGCTGGAGAGCCACACGCCGGCATGGCCTGTGCCGAAGGTCTTTCGGCTGACCAAGGGCGGCAAGCTGATCGAGGGCGTGTTCAAGGGCGAGACCATCAACACGCCCTCGATGCTGTGCGCGGAAGACGCGGTGGACGGGCTGCGCTGGGCTGAAAGCGTCGGCGGTTTGC